>CAZRXU010000011.1:27973-42490 GCA_964604135.1 uncultured bacterium
GGCTGGGTACTCAGCGACAATCTGTATTCTATACTTCGGAATCAGTGGAAATACGCAAACAGGTTGAAGGCGGTTCACACGAAAGTGGAGACAACTGTTTTTTCGGATGAAGTGCTTGAGATGGTTCTTGATGCCAAACAGAGGCTTGAGGAGAGCAGTGCGGCAGCGGTGCCAGGGGCGGGAAAGAACTACATAACAGAAGAAGACAGACTTCAGGGCATAGAAGTTTACAGAAAGTGTCTACGGGCAGCAGAGCTGTGGAAGAAGAACAAAGCCGCTCAGTTGAATTCAGGCGAAACCGGCGAGCTGCTGGGTCTGCTCCGGTATGCCAGAACTGCGGCGTTGTCTTCTCGTGAGAAAGACTACACAAGAGGCGGCAGAACAATAGACGACTACCTTGAGGTGCGAAAACCCATGGAAAGGGAAGGTTTTATAGAAGTTCTGGAAACCTGGTTCGCAAAGGCGGAAGCTGAACTCAAACAAAGCGCCCCTGCTTCCTGAAAGCGCACTGTATGCTGATGAAATCTGTCCCCGGTATTGGGCTGTGTGTTGCAATGGGCATTGCGGCAAAGCTTCTCTCCGGTTTCCTGCCAGTGGGTTCTGTTGCTGTTGCAATTGTGCTTGGAGTTGCCGTTGGTAATGGTCTGAAACCGGGAAAGTTGTTTGCTGCCGGAATTTCTTTTTCCGAGAAGCACATTCTTGCATTCGCCGTGGCTCTTATGGGCGTGAACCTGAACTTTATGATAGTAAAAGATCTGGGTTATAGGTCTGTACTTATTGTTGTTTCTGCTGTTGCAGTAACTATTGCTGCATCCCTTGTTCTTGCCAGTGTCTTCAAACTCAACAGGAAGTCTGCTCTGCTTCTGGGAATAGGCAACGCTATCTGCGGCAGTTCGGCAATTGCCGCAACAAAAGATATTATCGGAGTAGACGAGGAACAGGTTGGGCTGTCTGTAGCCATTATTAATTTTCTTGGTACTGTGGGCATATTCATTCTTCCATTCATTGGAACTGCACTGCTTGGGTTTTCAGAGGTTCATACCGGGCTGCTCATTGGAAACACCCTGCAGGCTGTGGGGCAGGTGGTTGCCTCGGGCTTTACTGTAGGTGAGTCTGCCGGGCAAACGGCTACAATAGTAAAAATGACCCGGATACTCATGCTTACTCCAGTTGTTTTTGTTCTGATCGCAGTGTTTTCCCGAAGAGGTTCTGGAAGACGTAGAAAGGTTTCAATTCCACTTTTCATTGTGGGTTTTGTTGTGTTTTCTCTTGTACCAACCTTCAGCCTTCTGCCGGAAGTTGCCATCAACGTCATAAGCAGAATAAGTCACTACGCGTTGATCACTGCTATGGCGGGTATTGGTTTAAAAATTAGTTTCAGCAGTATTCTCAGGGATGGGAAAACAGCACTTATGCTTGCCGGCACCGTATTTCTGGTACAGATAATTTACAGCAGTTCAATCATATACCTCTTTATCAAATAGTTTAAATTTGCACCACTGTACTGCATGTACTATACTTGAGCAGTTGCTCAAGTAATGGTTATATTATTTTGAAAGAGGTCAATATGCAGTTTCTTACAGAGTTCGTGAAGGCAGTCTGGAACACAGGTGTTGCTCTTGCTCCCTCTCTGTTTTTCGGTTTGCTGGTCGCAGGAGTTCTGCATGTGTTTGTAAAGAAGAACAAAATTTACAAACACATGGGTAAACCCGGTTTCCGAAGCTCGCTAAAAGCTAGTTTGATCGGTGTACCCCTGCCTCTCTGCTCATGCGGTGTTCTTCCCGCTGCCCTTGGTCTGCGCAGAGATGGGGCCAGCAAAGGTGCCGCTGTGAGTTTTCTTTCCAGTACTCCACAGACTGGTGTTGACTCAATCGCCGCCACATGGGCACTTCTCGGTTGGCCCATAGCACTTGCAAAGGTCGTAGCCGCTTTCGTTGCTGGTGTAGTCAGCGGTACTGTTGTAGACAGTTTAGACAGGGAAAACGGGCACAGTTCAGCGCCCCGTCCTGAAGCAGCTGAAGAAAAGGGTTCAATACCCGGGAGAATATGGAGATACGCCTTCGGAACTCTCTTCAGAGACATCTATCTGTGGTTGTTTATCGGAGTTGGTATTTCCGCACTTATCACGGTGTTTATTGAGCCCGGGCAGCTTGCAGACTATCCTGTTCTGGCAGGCCCGCTTGGAATGCTGGCAGCACTGGCAATTGGAATACCTCTGTATGTCTGTTCGGTTTCATCTGTTCCCATTGCCGCCGCTCTTGTTTATGCCGGTTTTCCTGTTGGCAGCGCTCTTGTGTTTCTTATGGCCGGTCCTGCAACAAATGCGGCCACCATGGGTGCTGTGCGGAAGAGTCTGGGCAAACTGTCATTCTGGAGTTACATAGTAACCATTGTTGCGGTTAGTATTCTTGCCGGGCTGCTTCTCAACGGCCTTGATGTTCCCACTGGCAGTATTCTGCAGTATCACGAAGTCTCAGGGCTTACAGGTGCGCTTACTGCGATTGCCGCTGCATTCTTCTTTCTGGCAATTGCCTTCTACGGGGTGAAGGATACAAAGAGCAGGCTCCGCCTGAGGAAAACTGCAGCACTTGCTGATTCCGGCGGCATCACTTACAATGTGTCAGCGATGACGTGCCCAGGCTGCGTCAGAACTGTTACCGAATCTCTGCAGAACCTTGCAGGGGTTAGCTCGGTAGAAGTTTCTCTGGAAAATGGTTCCGCCGTTGTGATTCCTGGAGCAGGGTATTCCAGTAGCAGCATTCTTGAGGCTCTGAAAGAGATAGGCCACACTGGAGAGTTGAGGAGAAACGATGAGTCCGATGGAGCAGCGTGTTCCTGCAGTTCGTGCAGCCACTGAAGAAGTAGAGCTTCTGGCGGAGCTGTTCAGCCAGACTTCCGACCCGACCCGACTGAGAATACTGCTTTTTCTGCTGGACGGGGAACAGTGTGTGTGCAGCATCTCTGAACTGCTTGACATCTCGGTATCTGCAGTTTCTCATCAGCTTCGAAGGCTTAGAACCGGTGGCCTTGTGGCCAGACGAAAACAGGGACGGCATGTTTACTACCGTCTTGCAGATGACCATGTTAGAATACTGATATCAGTCGGTCTGGAGCATATTAGGGAGTAGTAGAGCTTGAACAGCGCAAACTGTAGAGGAGTTTATAAGTGAAACCGGTACACTTCGAAGCTGTTGCATTGCTGAGCTGCCTGGCGGCAGTTTCATGCAACTCGGAACCTGTAGAGTTACCGCAGTCGGAAAGTATTCAAATACCGGAGTATCAGTTGTTTGTTGCTGATTCATTCGGCGTTGAGTTCGGTGATTCCGTGGCCATGATCGGCAGTGTTGATGACTTCTGTTACCATCCCAACGGTTCTGTTGTTGTTCTTGACAGAGCGGCCCTCAGAATAAGAGTGTTTCCGCAGAATGGAGAGGGTTACCTGATTGGCAGAAACGGTGAGGGACCAGGTGAGTTTCTTTTTCCACAAGCGGTCTGTGCACTGCCTGACGGGCGGATACTGGTTTCAGACGAGATGAAGAGGGAAGTGCTGTCTTACGATACAGATGGTAACTATCTCGGCAGCTATTTCACCACCGACAGGTATGTTCCCTACAGAATGGTCCCGGTTGATTCTGCATCAGTTACAGGGTCGATGCTGAATATGGACATGGGGGAAGATGAGGTTGTGGTTTCATTCTTCATAGGCAGGTTTGACTCTGCCAGCCAGCCTTCTGCTGTGTATTTCAGTCGTCAGTGGCAATGGCCAGACCCGGGTATGTACACAGAAATCGATTTGTTCGGGTTTGTGGCTTCACCGGATGGAAAGGTGTTCATCACTGAAGACAACACTGCCTACTCAGTTACCGCTTACTCTTCTTCTGCTTCGGAGCTGCAGACAATAGAGTGCGCAGATGTGAACAGAATTGCCAAAACAGAGGCTGAGATACAGGAAGAAATCGATGTATTTGAGGAATGGGCTGTGCAGGATCAGGCTTATACCGGCGGCTACACACCGATTCCGTACAGGCAGCTGATTTCGCTCACCGGTGTAGATGCCGACGGAAACCTGTGGGTTGAACGGCTGGATTCAGAAGATGAATACAGGTTTGACGTGTGGAACACTGCCGGCGAAAAGGTGTTTACCGTTTTGTTTCCCCGGGCGGGCGCTGAGATGGTCTTCAGTGTCAGTCAGTACGGTATACTGGGCGCTGTGGTTGATCCAGAGCAGTTCCCGCAGGTGTATTCTCTGAAGATGGAGGCGATTTAGCCCCGCAGACAACCGCTGCAGTCAGACTGCCGGATGGGCACAACGAGTTGCGGAAATTAGCATATTACCGCCCATGAGAGAAAACATCAAACTGATAAGCAAAGAGGAAATCTCCCGTGCTGTGGCTGTGCTGTACGCCACCGCGTGTGTAAAACCGCACTGCGGTGTTGAAGAAAGATTAAAGCAAATACTTTCCGAAGAAGATCCCGGTCCGGGCAGAGAAGCTCTGAGAATTGAAATAGACAATCTTGAAGTTGCCGGGGAACTGGGGCTTCCCATCTGTCAGGATACAGGTACCGCCATTGTGTTTATTCAGCTTGGCAACATGGTCTGCATTTCGGACAGCTCACTTTCTGATGCTGTAAACGAGGGAATCAGCAGGGCCTGTGCTGAAGCATACCTGCGTTCTTCACAGGTTTTTCCGCCAATAGGCACCAGGAAGAACACCACGAACAACACCCCTGCTGTTGTTCATATTGATCATGTTTTCGGTAATGAACTGAAGATTTCAATTCTTGCCAAAGGAGCAGGCAGTGAAAATGTTTCCAGATCGGCTATGCTGTCACCACTGGCAGGAGAGCAGGGAATCACGGAATTTGCTGAGGCCTGTGTGCGGACTGGAGCTTCAAGGGCGTGCCCTCCGCTGATTGTTGGAATAGGAGTGGGAGGGAATCTGGAGACAAGTGGTATTCTTGCTAAAAAAGCTCTTCTCGGAGGGCTGGGTACCCACAGCGATGATTCGGAACTCAGGGAACTGGAATTGAAAATAACGGAGAGACTCAATGCCACCGGTATAGGACCACAGGGTTTTGGCGGCAGAACAACTGTAATGGAAACAAGAATTCTACAGACAGCCTGCCACATGGCCTCGCTTCCGGTTACAGTGTGTATCGAGTGCCACGCCCACAGAACTGCATCATGCGTGTTGTAACCCTTCCGGTGTCTCAGGATGTTTTGAACAGTTTTGTAGCTGGCGAGGCAGTACTGCTGTCGGGGTTTGTTGCCACAGCAAGAGATGCTGCTCACAGTCTTATGCTGGAAACAGGGCAGATACCATTCGACATTGCCGTTATGCCGGTTTTTTATACAGGATCTTCTCCGGCTCCGCCAGGGCGGGTAATCGGTTCATGCGGTCCTACAACTTCCGCGAGGATGGAGCCTTTTATTCCGGAACTGCTCAGCCTTGGAATGAAAGTAGTAATTGGAAAAGGTGATATGAGTAGAGAAACAAGACAGCTGTTTCAGAAACACAGGGCAGTTTACCTTGCAGCTACAGGCGGTGCAGGTGCTCTGGCTTCAACAAAGATAAAATCAAAAAAAACAGTAGCCTGGGATTTTCTGGGCCCGGAGGCGGTATCCATTCTGGAAATCGATGAGTTTCCCGTCTTCGTAGCCTGGGATCTTCACAACGGCAGCATATATCAGGGAGTAGACAATGACACCGAATGAAGCGCTTCAGGAGATAAGAACAAGACTGTCGGAGGAACAGGCAGAGAAAGCAACAACAGAATTTCTGTACGAGCTTGCCCTTGATGCCCACGGATACCACGGCGGTAAGATGATGACTATTCCTCTTGTTGACGAAGTTGACAATGGCTGGCTCGAAGTCTGGTACACGCCTGGGGTTTCCTCTGTTTCAAGGGGCATAAGAGATGACAGCCAGCTTTCATTCTCACACACTTCCAGAGGCAGAACAGTGGCAGTTGTCAGCGATTCCACCAGAGTTCTTGGAGATGGAGACTGTACTCCTCCGGGGGGGATGGGTGTTATGGAGGGCAAAGCCATGCTGATGAAGCTTCTGGGAGGCTTTGATGCTGTTCCAATTTGTCTTGATGTTGACCGGGATGCAGACAGGCTGGTGGATACGGTTAACGCAATTGCTCCATCTTTCGGTGCCGTTAATCTGGAAGATATCTCTCAGCCGCAGTGCTACATCGCTCTGAAGAAACTCAGAGACAGCTGTTCTGTTCCAGTATGGCATGACGATGCACAGGGCACTGGCTGCGTTGTTCTGGCAGGTCTGCTGAACTCACTAAAAGTAGTCAACAAGAGGATCAGCGATATTTCCATTGTGTTCTTCGGTGCCGGAGCAGCCAACTCAACCACAGCAAGGCTGGTAATCGCGGCAGGAGCCACCCCCGGTAAAATAACCATGTTCGACGAACACGGCGCCCTGGGGCCGGGTCGATCCGATTTTGAAGGTGAAGGCTGGGAATGGCACAGGGAACTTTGCAGAATTACAAACGCAGGTGAGTTTTCCGATATCCGTGAAGCCGCAAAAGATGCAGATGTCTTCATTGCGGCGTCGAAGTCGGGGCCTGATGTTGTTCACCCCATGTGGATAAAGAAAATGGCAGATGATGCCATTGTTTTCGCATGTGCAAACCCTGTGCCTGAAATTTTCCCGTCTGATGCGCTTAATGCAGGAGCTGCCATAGTTGCAACAGGTCGTGGCGACTATCCCAATCAGGTGAACAACTCTCTGGGTTTTCCTGGAATACTGAAGGGTGTTCTGCTTACAGGAGCCACGGCTATAACAGACAGAATGGCAGTTGCGGCAGCCAGGGCAATCGCAGATTATGCGGTTCAGGGCATCATCGGTGCAGGAAGAATACTTCCCTCAATGACAGACACCGGGCTGTTCCCCCATGTGGCTGCAAAAGTGGCAATGGCAGCTCAATCTGAAGGAGTGGCAACACGTTACCCGTCAGAGGCGGAGGTGTATGCCGAAGCACTGGAAGATATGCAGAACTCAAGGAAAGCCTGGGCTGCAGTTACCGCTTCCGGTGTTGTAAAACAGTACCCCGGCAGCAGAGTGAAAGACCTGATGGAAAAAACCGTTTCAAAGTATCAGTAAAGCTCGAATTTGGCAAGTCTTCCGTCGAGACCTCCGGAGAACAGCTGCTTTCTCCACGATGTTCTAAGCCCTATGTGCTTCAGCAGTGCTCTGTCTCCCAGGTATATGTAAGCCTCGGAGCCTGAACACTTCTGCTTCATAAAGTCTCCGAATTCTTTTATCTGTTGCTGTGCAACACCTTCTGCAAGCCTAATGCCGTGTGGAGGATTGGTAAGAATGGCGCATGACTTGTAGCCGGGATGTGTGTGCCAGTCGCGCCTTGTAATCTTAACATTACCGCCGTCTCTGAAACAGCCCAGGTTTATTCTGGAGGCATTCACAGCCCTTGAAGTAATGTCGGAACCGGAAAGAAGCCCTTCGGGAAGGGAGATGATTTTGTCATCTGCCTCTGCCTTTACATTTTTCCATGCCAGCTTGCTGAACTCATCCATCCGAAAGAATCCCCACTTCTCCCTGTAAAAACCGGCGGGAATCCTGCAGTATTTCATAAGAGCCTCGCACAGAAGTGTCCCGGAACCGCACATAGGGTCCACAAGAGGCTTCTCACCGTTCCAGCCCGTCATTTCCAGAGCTGCCGCAGCTATGGTTTCCCTCATGGGTGCCTTAACTGCTTCCATTCTGTAGCCTCTGCGGTGAAGGGAGCCTCCGGAGAGATCCAGTCTTATCTCTGCATTGTTACCTCTTATGCGCAGGTCCAGGTATACATCGGCTTCGTACCTGTCTACAGAAGGTCTTTTTCCGCTGATCTCCCGGAAGTGATCTGCTATGGCATCTTTGAGCCTTAAAACCGCCCATTTAGAGTGGCTGATCTTTGATCCTGAAGTTGCTCCGCTTATGGCGAATGTGTGATTGATCCCGAAGAGGCTTTCCCAGGGATACTTCACAGCTTTCTGATACAGATAGTCTGAAGAATGGCAACCAAAGGATGCCAGTGGAAGCAGAAATCTGTCAAACAGGCGGGACTGATAGTTAATACTCATTACCGTGGCTGCGTCAGCTTCAAAGAACACACCCCTGTATGCAGGGCTGATCTTTCCGGCACCGAGTCTCTTTAACTCAAGAGCGCCAAGTTCTTCAAGACCTTGAGAAATCTGTCCCAATATTTTCATCTGTGAAACTCCAGAATTCTGTCAGCGGTTTTCAGAGGAATCTGCCAGGGAAAACCGTGACCTGTGTCAAACACTGTGAGTGTGGAATTCGGAATGGCATTTATCAGTGCTTCAGCATGAACCAGCGGTGTTATAATATCGTATCTGCCGGCAACTACAAGAACGGGAATTGTTACATCTGCGAGCCTGTCTATACAGCCTTTCCAGTCTGATATGGCATTGCTCTGTTGTATCAGCAGTTCACCTGCAACAGGTTTCTCTACTCTTGGGAAAAACTCACTGATATCGGGGTGGGATGCCAGCCATTCAGGGGTGAACATCATTTCAAGCATTGAAGCAGACCACTTTCCTCTGCCGTTGCTGAAGTCGTGTGCGTCTTCCGGGGGCTGAGGATAGCTGTTTCCTGCAGGCGGAGCCATAAGAACCGCCGCAGATGCAACGCCAGGCTGACTGGCAATTATTTCCTGTACAACTGCAGCTCCAATTGAAAACCCTATAAGCAAATCCACCGGATTTTCAGGTACCAGCTGACGGGCATATTCTTCGATGGTGGTGCCTTCCTCTGGCAGTGGAGAGCTGTTTATCATACAGCAGGCAGCGAGCCTGCCGGTGAACACGGGGGCCCAGCAATCGGCGGTACCGCCCAGACCGGGAATGATCAGTGAAGTTCTCACTTTACCAGTCTTTCAGAAAGAATATCAAGGGAGTTCTTCATGTATTTCAAAGGTATCAGCACAGCTTTCGCTGAGGCCAGAACTTTCCCATCTGAAGCAATGGTTGCAGAAGTTAAGATGGATCTTCCCCTGTTCTGTTCCACTTTTCCGGTAACGGTAAGCAGTTTTCCCGTGGGTACAGGCTTATGAAATCGTACCTCAATGCTGCCTGTTACCGTGAACCACCCGGAAGAAGAGCTGGCGTAAACCATGATTTCATCGAGCAGAGTAGTTGTTATACCACCGTGCACAGTGCCTTTCCATCCGTTAAAATGTTCAGCAATAACAGTTTCAGATACAGCAGTTCCATTTTCAGGATCAAGGCGGAATTTCAGCTTCAGGCCAATAGGGTTGTCTGTTCCGCACGCAAAGCAGTTGTTGTCATCCAGAAGTTCCGTGTTGTTACCGGTCATTCGCCAGGTCGCCTTTTCTGTAAAAAGCAGGGTTACTGCTTAGCTGTCTGTTCTGCTTAAGTGCTCTATCTCTTTCGCCAGGTGCGGAAATATACTTATAAGTTCATCGGTTGTGGGCATTTCGAAATCTTCGAAACTGAATGCTGGTATTACAGTGCAGGAAGCAAGCGAAAATGAGTTTTCTTCTGCTACTTCTGCTCCGAACCAGTGGCCTGCAGGAACGGCAAAACAGGGGATTTCCCCGGCTGTAACATTGATGCCAAGATGAACAACACTGTACACACCTTTCGGGCTTATAAGGTGAAGAACAAATGGTGACCCGTCGTGGAAGTGCCAGATTTCATCCGACTTCAACCTATGAAACGCCGAGGATTGATTACCAGTAAGCATGTAGTGTATTACAGAGCCCAGTTCCCTTCTGCCGGAGAACCCCGAAGGAAGCCACTCTTTGTTCAGAATGTGTTTTGATCTGTGAAATTCTCTGAAGTATCCGCCCTCCGGATGTGGAACCAGACCCAATGCCTGTATCCAGTCTGTGCTTGTGATCATAGATTACCTCCCGGCTAAAAACTAACAGTGATTTCGTCTGGCGGCAAGATGGAGAAAGTGCAGTATATTACTGTGTAAACAATCTGAAACAGTTTTTCGAAATCGCACGCGGAATGGCTGGTAAGAATGAGTTGTGCAGACAACGAGCATTTGTGGACGGCAATGTTTTACGAAAGTGGGGCTCTTGCCTTCTGGTTTTGCAGCAGGTGTGGTGAGGTAGATCGGGATACAGGGTCTCTTACCGAACCACTGGATATTGTCGCTCCTGTTGATGAGTCTGAGGGTGGAGTTCGTTATTGTGCTGTGATACCGCCTGTGTTCCTCAGAAAGTGGAAGCTGGCAGACGGTTCAATACTAACCGAACTTGCTCCCTGTTCTGTAAGCTACAGAGGTGTGAAGATTCCCGGGCTTACTTCCGCTCACAGGTACGATCTTTCAGATGCTGAAGGCAATGTAATCAGAAGTTACAGAGCAGCCCGCGAGCGAACATCAAACATGCAGGAGAAGTTCATTCTTACCCGTTTTCAGGTGGAAAACAACCAGCTTGTGAAGTACAGAGTAAGTTGCAGCGGTGAAGACCCATGCATCAATGAGGCTTCCGGTATTGCCATTCTCACAGGGTTGATCTCTATTTCCGCGCAATGACCGTAAGTAATTCGGAAGCACCATCCGAAGCAAAACCTCTTGTTGGTATCAGTTCATGTCTTCTGGGAGAGAATGTCAGGTACAACGGCGAGATTAAGCTGAACAAAACACTGAGGAACGAGCTGGGCAAGGTTGTTACCTTTGTGTCTGTGTGCCCTGAAGTGGAATCAGGTATGCCTGTTCCCCGTGAGCCTATGGATCTGTTCGTTGTTAACCAGGATATCCGTATTGTTACACTGGAATCCCACAGAGACATGACAGACCTGATTGTAAAATGGGCAGCAGAGAAGCTGAACCAATTGGCGGAACTGAATCTCTGCGGTTTCATTCTAAAAGCCAGATCACCAAGCTGTGCTGTAAACAGCGCAAAGTTGCACAGTGAACAGCAGCTGAGAACCGACGGAGTAGGGTTTTTCGCATCGGCTCTAGCAGAGAAATTTCCAAATCTTCCTGTTCTGGAAGAAGAAGGGCTGAAGACTGCGGCTCAGAGGGACAGATTTCTGCAGAGAGTTTTCAGGTTGCACGGTATTCGCAGGCAGTAAATTTGACCTGTTCGCCATTGTTTTCTTATTATCAACCTCGAAAACGGTTGCAGTTGGTGTGTTTCAGCAGATGGGAGGATGAGTTTGCTCAGAGTAGAAAACCTCACAAAGGAATTCCAGAACGGCAGGGGAAAGTCTGCAGGAACGGTTCTTGCGGTGAACAAGCTGTCTTTTCAGTGCAGTCCTGGTGAGATATACGGTCTTCTGGGGCCCAACGGTGCAGGGAAAACAACAACTCTCCGCTGCCTTTCCACGCTGATCAAACCCACATCGGGAAATGTCTGGATTGATGACCACAATGTACTTGAACACGGCCAGATATTCAGATCGAAAATTGGTTTTCTAACCTCTGACATGAAGCTGGACGGCTATTTCACTCCGGACTACATGATGAACTGGTTCGGTCAATTGAACAAAATGCAGGAAACTGAAATCGAATCAAGAAAGCAGAAGCTGTTTACCGATCTCCAGATGACCGACTTCATCCATAAGAAGATAGATCAGCTCTCAACAGGAATGAAGCAGAAAACTGCTGTGGCCATCAGCCTGATACACGACCCGGATGTGATTATTTTCGATGAGCCAACCAACGGTCTCGATATTGTCACATCAAAAGCTGTTACCGATTTCCTCGTGAGCCGTGCGGAATCCGGTAAGATTGTCATCATCTCCACACACAACATGACCATTGCGGAAAAACTGTGTCACCGCTTCGGGATACTGGTTGACGGTGAGTTGAAGGAAGAGGGAACACTGAAAGACATTATTGAAGGCAGTTCCTGGGACAATCTGGAAGATGTTTTCTTCAGCTACATTCTTCCCGGAGGTAATCATGCTTAAAGACAGCCTTATAATATTTAAGAAGGAACTTCGCCGTATTTTTACAGACAGAAGGCTTCTGTTCATGCTTGTGGTTCTTCCCCTTGTAATGCTTCCTCTTATGTACTCCTTTATGGGAAAAGCAAACAAAACAAGAATGACAGAAATCAACTCTTATACCTCCAGAATAGCTGTGTGCACCGGTGAGGGCGGCGGTGAGGTCAGCGAGCTTTTCCTGCAGTCTCTTGACGCTTTGAACGCCGCAGTTGAAGTAGCAGACCGCAGTGAACTTGATTCATTGAAGCAGAAGGTAGTGAACAAAGACATTGAAGTTCTGGTGGTAATGCCCGATAACATGAATGGAAGTATTCTCGACAGTACTGTTTTCGATATGTCTGTTTTCTACAACTCTACAGGAGACTATTCAAACTTTGCATTCAACCAGGTTGATGCTGTGTTTTCTGCAGTGAACGACTCTATTGTGAAGCAGAGAATGCTTGCCAGGGGTATTTCTGAAGATATGCTTACAGCCTACACAATCAACCAGCACCTGGCGGCCGATGAAACGGCTGATCTGGCTGAAGAGGGCAGCGTTATGGGCAAGCTGATAGGTGTTATGATGCCGTTCTTCATTGTGATCTACCTGTTTGGAAACTCCATGAAAGTGGGTCTTGACAGTGTAGCAGGGGAGAAGGAGCGTGGAACCCTTGCAATTCTTCTGGTAAATCAGGTTAGCAGATTGTCTATTGTTCTTGGAAAGATGGCTTCCGTAATGGTTGCGGCCATTGTGGGGGCTTTGAGTTCAGCCATCGGATTGAAGATAGCCTCCAGGTATCTGGTAGACATGGCAGGTGATTCCGGAGAGGCCTTAACAGACTACACAATGGGTTCTCAGGCCATACTGCAGTTTGCCATCATTGTTATTCCCCTGGCTATACTGATCTCCAGCCTTGTTCTTCTTGTTTCCACCTACGCGAAGAATGTAAAGGAAGGGCAGGGAATGATAATGCCTGTTTACATTGCCGTAATGGTTATGGGCATTACAACCATGCAGACAGGAGATGTTCCGCCAAGCTGGATGAGAACGGCACCTCTTTTCAACTCCCTTGTTGTTCTGAAAGACATCTTCACCCAGAGCGCCGCGTGGGGTAACATTCTGTTTGCAACTGTCAGCAGCCTGCTGGTTGCAGCGGTTCTTATTTTCATCACTCTGAGAATGTTCAACAACGAGCGGGTACTCTTCCGTATCTGACATCACCTTCTGCCAGGCGACTTGTATCGACGGTAATACTTCGGTAGATTGGCAGAGGGAAGGTGTATTACAATGAGGAAACTGCCTGTTTCTCTGCTGTTATCTGCAGTTTCATTACTGTTCTCACAGAAGGGAAGTTACTCTTACTACTGCTATTTCCATGACGACCCGATTCAGTCTGCATGCTTCACAGACGGGTATTTCTGCGGCGGACCTTTCCGTGTCAACGGTTCAGTAATACTTGCAAGCAGCACTTCTGGAAGAAACAACGATCCCCATTTTTACAGTTTTACACTTTCATCTGGTTACTACATCTGTGGTCCATCATCCTCAGGCCCTCATGCAAACACATCACAGTATAACAGGCTGTGGATAGAACTCTTTGAGATGATGGAACAGGGAGCGCCGTGGTTCAACCTTGGTGCAGAGCCACTGCCGTTCGGGGCCGAGCAGGTAGAGTGGGCGGTTCTGAAGGGAATGGCAATGAACTACGGTCTCTATCTCACATCGGCAGAAGTACCCAACGGTTCGCGGATACTGCTGGAAGACAGCCGGATTACAGTGAAAACTTCAATCTACGCCACTCCTGTGATATACTCACTTACCACCGGTCTTGTTGAGCCTGTTGTATGGATAGACAACAGTCCCACTGACAACTTCTACTTGAAGGGAAACCCTGATTCCCGGGGTATTTCAAAGAATCTGATAATTGGAACACAGGGAACCATTTGCTTCTCCGACCCAGTGTAATACAACAGCAAGAGTACCGGAATGCTGGGGCTGGTATCTGTTTACGGTGACGGCCTTATTGCAGATAAGCCTGGTTTCGACTGGAGCGCTCCTTACGACGTAGAAACAGATAAGAGCTTTGTTTACAGTGCTTCAATTCTTGTTCTGGAAGGGCAATTCGCAGCTCAGAATTACATGCAACCCCAGTCAATGGTTGACTTTACACTGCATGGCGGAATACAGATGCAGCGTGAAGGTTTCACCGCCTCGTCAAACACCGGCTTTAATATCTGTCTTGAATACGATGAAAGGCTGCTGAACCAGAGCCCTCCGTGGTATCCCAGGTATGAACTGCCCGGCTCAGATTAGTTCGAAGTACCGGCACATGGAACAGGCCGTTTGTTCAGATTGTTGTGCGTTCGCAGAGGTATACTCTTGAATATTCGCCAAACAAATAAGCGTGAATTTGTTGATGCAATTCATTCGTTGTTCCAACTTCAATGCTATCAATAAACGAACTTTCAAACAAAGCACATGCTTTTGTTTTGCCTTTTCCCGTCTGGAGCCGGAATTTTCAACTGGGTAGTGGCACTAACCACTTGGCTGCTTTCTTTCTTCAATT
>CAZRXU010000012.1:0-39059 GCA_964604135.1 uncultured bacterium
TTCCTGTCGATCTCTGTTACTGTTCCGGTCTCAGGAGACTTGATTGCTTTAAGTTCGTCTCCTATGGCAATAACCTGTGTGCGCTGAACAAACTCACCCAACCTCACTTTCAGGTTAGCAGTTATTCTTTTTGGTTTAATCCCAAGCAGCCTGGCTACATTCACACTGTGTGGTTTACCGTCGTAGTCTTGTATTTCTTTCAGAATTATCATTCCAGGCGCTACTATGGAATGAACAATACCCCGGACAGGGCTTCTCATTGAACTGCTGTATCCTGTAAAGCCCTTGCCTATGGCGATTGAAAATACTTCATCTCCTGTCTGCACCCTATCACCGGGTTTAACTTTGATACCCTCCATTACCATCTCATCGGTAATCTCTTTTTTTACGTATCCCACATGCCCTCTTGCATCAACGAAGTAAACCCTTGGAGGTACAAGACGGTTCGTTCCAAGAACATCACCTGGAACAACAGAATCACCTGTTTTCACTTGGATTTCACCTTCGTAAGCAAGGCTGAACTCTCTGGTAACCTCTTGAAAAACCACATCAGGAGCAGATACTGACGGCAGGACGGGTTCAGCAGGGAAATCAGCAGGCTTCTTAAGGAAATCCATTGGAAGTTGTTCGTCTTTGAACCTGCAGTCTACCAGCAGAGGAATATCAACATCAGGCAGCGCAACATTGTGTATTTTTACTCCGCTGCAGCTTTCAAGGTAAAGAAACCCGCCTGAAGCAACTTTTGTTGTGGAATCATGTGTTTTAACAGTTAGACTTCTTGCTTTTGTAAGGGGTGAGTAAACCACACACACCGGAACAAGGCATTGCTCTGTGTAGTACTTCAAAGCCTCATCAGGATAACTGTCTGACAGAACCCCCATGTGGGGGCTCTGGAAGTGTCTGTCTACCATGAGGGTTGTAATACCTTTGGGCCGGAATCCCGAAGCAAGTATCCATGCTGCTCTTCTGGGTGTAGCGCATGCCATAACACCACCGGCTCCGATGATCACGGAAACATCGGATATTCTGAAACGGTCTCCATAAACTGTTTTGAATGCTTCATCAAACTTGCACTTGCCAAGCCGTCTTACACGCTCTGTAAACCCTACTTTTGACCTGGTATAGCTGATCTCAAGATGGTGCATCCACGCCAGCCTCATACCCTCGGCTGCTGCGGCACATTCAATAGCTTCTGCTGTTTCATCTGCAGGAATAACTGTGGGGAAAAGAGTTTTACTGAGAATCCAATTTCTGGCTGTTCCTGTATCAATAGCAGGAATGTGGCTGAAAACCCTCTCGGAACCCGCCTCTCTTATTATATTGGAAAGACTGTAACTCATTCCTGTATTGGCAGCTACAGTTCTCTGAAAGCCTCCTCGGATATTGCTGAAAATATCTGTTGTTGCCCCTCCCATATCGGCAAGTACCACATTGCCTCCCACGCTGGAAGCGTAGTTCTCCAGTATTCTTTCCACTCCGGCCGGTGTTGGAATAATGGGAGTGGATGTAAGCTCAGAAAGCCTTGCGTAACCTGGAGCCATCTGCATTACATGGTTCATAAACAACCTGTGTACCTCGGCAATGGCCGGTTTCAGATTGAAAGTAAGCCCGTCCGGACGGATATTGTCTGCGTAGGAGATGGAGAACAATTCACCAAGCAGCCCGGCAATAAACGGCTTTACCTGATGGTTGCCACAGAACACAAGGGGCAGTTTCCCGCCACCGAACTTGGGCTTCGGTCTGGAAAATGCCAAAAGCTGAGCCATGTTCACAACTCCGGCAACAGCTCCATCATCGTACCCGCCTGCCAGAATTACAAGATCAGGCGAGAGCATTTTCATCCGCCGTATCTTTTCTACCCTGGGTTTTTCATCATCGATGGCAAAAGAGTCAAGAACAACCCCTCCGGCACTGTATGTTACTGCTTCAGCTATGCTTCCGGAATCAGAGGAAGCAAGAGCAACAACCAGTATCTGCAGGCCGCCTCCGGCAGAGCTTGTGGTGCGGTAAGGCACAGTAAGAGAACCGCCTTCATCGACAAGCTTTACTCCGGTCTGATCGGAAAGCTGTCTGACACCGTCAAAGAAACCAATGCATACATCTTCAGACGGCTTCTCCACTGTAGTACTCACCGAAACTGCACCAAGAGCTTTGAACTCACCCCCGCCGACTTCAAGAAGAAGAAGCTTTGTTGTTGTACTTCCAACATCACTTACAAGCAGCAGGTCAGCCATTACACCCTCTCTTTCCAGATAGATATCACGGGAATCAAACGATGCTCTGTTCCCGGCAGGCGCAGTTACGAATAAATATGCCTCTATTAACAGCACTCCGCAAATAAGTGTTCAAAAACATCTGCAGCACCGGCCAATTCCCGGAAAAAGTTCACTCAGTCGAGTTGTAGGTATAAAAAGAACTACTGCCCCCTACCGAAGATCGATTCCCCGGGAAAGCTGTTCGGACAGAGAGTTTGCTTCATCTATGATCCCGGCAGGGTAGCCGACAAGTTCCAGAAGGCGAATTGCGTTCCTGGAACGGCATGGTCCGGGTTTAATTCTGTAGTCAAAGAAATGCTGGCCATCTTCTATCTGCTCCTGGAAATGAAACATTTTGTACTTTTCACCCAGCATTTTTTCAAGCTCAATATCGTGGGTGGTAACAAGAACCATACTTCTCTCTCCGAGGTATTTCAGCACGGCTGTTGATGACGCAAGCCGCTCTGTTGTGTTGGTACCCCTGAATATCTCATCAATAAGAAAAAGAAAACGGCTGCTGCTGTCTGCCTTCTTTATGAACTCAAGAATTGATTCTATTTCCACATAGTAGTAACTCTTGCCGTGACTGAGGTCATCTCTTCTGCGTATGGTGCTTAAAACAGATGCACTGGGAAAAACTGCACTTTCCGCATGGCAGATACCCAGTGTTTCTGAAAGAATAATGTTCACGCCTATGGTTTTTATAAATGTGGTTTTCCCTGCCATGTTCGAACCGGTTACCAGACAGGAGTGGTCGGTAAGGGAAAATGAGTTTGAAACCGGTTGCTCAAGAACAGGATGATACATGGAAACCACTTCTATTTTGTCTGTGTCAACGATTTCAGGGCAGCAGCATGATCTCCGGAACTGGTACCCGGCAACAGCCATTGTCGCGTCAAGCGAGCCGATAGCCTCGAATATTTCTGTGAGTTCCTTTCTGTGCATCTTCACATACTTTGCGGAGGAGAAAAACACAATAAGATTTACAAGCAGAAGGTTGTTCACATAAGCAACAACCGATGCGCTCAGGTCATCCATTCTTGATGTGTCTGCAAGCAGCCAGCCAAATTTTTTCTGCAGATGCCTTATAAAACTTCTCTTCCTGTGAAGCACTGCTATTTCCTCAAACCCGGTCTCCCCAGTATCTGCCAGAGATGCAGCTACCCCGAGCATTCTTCCCAAACTTCCGAAATCGGGGATATAACTTGATATGCGAAAAGAGATAACCTGACTGAAGACAACATTCACGGCAGCCATGGCGATTACAGCCAGAATGTACTGTTTTCCCAGGAGCACCACCCCGGCAACACCTGCAACGAACAGCAAAGACATAAGAACGATCAGGGGGAAGTACACAGGCTTATCCGGCAGTTTTCCCAGCAAAACTCTGGAAATGTACGCTGAACCAGCACCTCTGAGGCGCAGGAGAATCTTCGCGAACTTGTCGGCAGCTGTTGTATTACTCTGAAACTTCCGGAAAACTGAAAACCGTGTTGATGGGAAACTCTGACCTCTTCTGTAAATATGCATCTGTCTGTAGAGATATTGAGCGCCAACGGCACTGTGTGTTGTGTTGATTCCGGTGAATACATCATCCATGTTCAGGTCTGCCCATACCATTTCCGGAACGAATTCTTCCGCACTGTCGCCACACTCATCGTGGTATCTGCGAATATGGCTCAGATCAAGCTCTGTGGTCGCCTGACCTGATCTGATTCTTCCTGCGAGCATGTTGAAATCAAATGTTTTCATCAGTAACCGGGAGGAGGTGTTTCTGTTACCTGATCAAGCGGGCGGAGACTACAGATGGTAATGTATCCGTTCTGTTCCCCGTTGCTGTAGGCAGTTGTCGTGTTTGCCGGTTCCTGACAGTACTCACAGTTGAAAACAGGGAGTTCTGCCGTTTTCCAGTACTGCAGAGACTGTACGTACTCCGCTGTCAGTGCAGCATCAACTGCAACATCTCCCGGGGTTTCGCTAGAATCGGGGTCTCCTCCGCCGTCGAACCAGATGGCCTCCTGGGCTATTCCGTCGAATACCTGTGTGTAGTCGAGTCTGTAACCCATTTCTGCGGCATTCTGAGCAATTATTATAAAGTCCTCGTTTCTGCTGTGAACAAACTGCTCAATCCAGTGTACATATGCCACCAGCAGGTCTTCCGGATCTTTTCCCAATGCTTCAGCAGCGGCGGCAACTGCATCAAAATCGTATACCTCAAGCCAGTCGAGATAGATCCCATCGTATCCGTCGTTGATAATTCTTGTAAGGTAGTCCGCCATTATTGCTTTCCAGTCATCATTCCAGAACAGAACAGGGTAGTTGCCGTCCCACCCGTCCGGGTCTTCCCCTGCTATCCAGGAAGGGTTACCAACTTCCCAACCAGCCTGCCAGTACCAGCGATAGTCTTCGGCCTCGCCCACATCAATGTAGCAGATAACCATCTTCCCTGTTGACTGCAGGTATTCAACATCTGCAGCACTGTTCCAACCCTCCTCGCCTTCAATGGAACGGGTCTGATCGATTACAAGCATGTCGTAGTGTGTAGCTCCCAGTGCCTGTATGGCACCATCCATGTGCTGATCCTGTATCTGGTACATCCATGACTTCACATCAGACAGTTCGCCTGTTCCACCGCCGCCTGAAGGCCCTGTTGAATCTCCGCAGCCCGATAGCACCAGCAGCACACTCAAAACAGAAAATACGACCTTCATTGGATTCCCGCCTTTCCGGGGCAACGCTTCGCGTAACGACTAACAAAGCCCAACCTGATTGCAAATAGCTGTTAAACAAAATGGCCAACTTCAATACTATACGGGAATACAATTCGGGATGCACAAACACACTGACAATCTGCTTCCGATTTTTCTGTATGACAGCTCACACACGAAGGAAGTACCCACTTCAAACAGCAAATTCACACAATAGTCGAACGAGATATGTGTACAGAACACACATAAGTCGATTGACTTTTGTGATTGCTTCGCTATATTTGCCGTGCAGGAGGTCAATTTGTACAGAAAAGCCATAGAGAAGTTAAAGAGCTGGAAAGACAAAACAAACAGAAAACCACTTGTAATCCGGGGAGCCAGACAGACTGGCAAAACGTGGCTGATGAAAGAATTCGGGCGCAGCTGCTACAAACAGTATGCCTACATCAATTTTGAAAAGAATCCCCGTATGCAAGCCCTGTTCAGCAGTGACTTTGATACAGACAGATTGTTACTTGGCCTTCAGGTAGAGGCCGGATGCGCAATTGTTCCTGGTGACACTCTTGTTCTGTTTGACGAGATACAGGAAGTACCGGATGCGCTGACATCCTTGAAATACTTTAACGAGAATGCTCCGGAACATCATATAGTTGCAGCAGGATCTCTTTTGGGTGTATCACTGCATTCCGGTACATCCTTTCCCGTTGGTAAGGTAGAATTTTTAGACCTGTTTCCATTGTCCTTTTCGGAATTCCTGCTAGCTACAGAAAACAAGCCTTTGCACGACATCATAGATCGACTGGACTTCAACATGGCCAGTGTGTTCGCCTCCAAGCTGACAGAACTTCTCAAGCAGTACTGTGTGGTGGGAGGCATGCCTGAAGTTGTAAAAACTTTCCTGCAGAGGCACGATTTCACCGAAGTTCAGCTTGTTCAAAAGCATCTTCTTGATTCATACGAACATGACTTTTCGAAACACGCTCCAGACAGAATTGTACCCAGAATCAGATCCGTCTGGAAAAGCCTTCCTTCACAGCTTGCAAGGGAAAACAGGAAATTTGTTTTCGGACTGATCAAAAGCGGAGCCCGGGCCCGGGAATACGAGCTGGCCATTCAATGGCTTCTTGACTGTGGTCTGGCAAACAGAGTAGACAGAATTGCAAAACCAGGTGTACCCATCTCTGCATATCGTGACAGCAGTGCATTCAAACTGTATGCCCTGGATGTGGGATTGCTGTGCTCAATGAGCCTACTTGAACCAAAGTCGATTCTTGAGGGCAACACGCTGTTTACGGAATTCAAAGGAGCTTTAGCCGAGCAGTTCGTTTTGCAGCAGCTTACTGCCGGCGCAGGTATCAATCCTTATTACTGGAGTGCCCACCG
This sequence comes from uncultured bacterium, assembly GCA_964604135.1. Classification (GTDB taxonomy): domain Bacteria; phylum Fermentibacterota; class Fermentibacteria; order Fermentibacterales; family JCC-6; genus Sabulitectum. The sequence continues at coordinate 6,347 of CAZRXU010000012.1, forward strand.
TTCCACAGGTGAGATTGACTTTGTTATTCAAAAAAACGGAATGATTCTGCCGCTTGAAGTCAAGGCATCTGAAAATCTTCAGGCGAAAAGCCTTAAGAATTACTACAATCGGTATTCACCTGCGAAAGCATTTCGAACCTCTCTTTCCGGATACAGGGAAGAAAAATGGCTTGTGAACATACCGCTTTACGCAATTCATTTGTTCCCGAAAATAGCAAAGAGCGTTCTTTGATTGTTTCACGGTTCAGGAAATGAGCGCCACAGACACTGCTGGCCGCATGAATTACAACCCAAGCATCTTCCCTCTTCTGGTTAAAACAACTGACTCATTGCCATATGCAACTCTGTCAACAAGAGAAACCCCCGGTTTTTACCGGGGGTTTCTCTTTTTGTGCAGACAATGCTACTTGATTATGTGCAGCCAGTCTCCCAGAAGGAACTGAACACGGCCGATCAGAAGGCTGATACGACCCATGACAGTGAAGCCGAATGTGGCTCCGAAACCAACCATGATAACCCATATCCCTATTTTTGAACCGGTTCCGAAGAACGGCCCTTTGTGCGGTTTGCTGAAGAAGAAGTAGATCAGGGCCGCCAGGGTACCCAGGATCATAACGATGTTACCTACCACAACATCCCACGGCATACCAGCCTCGTAGATAGGTACAAGGGATGCCTCAAGCTGCCTGAGTACACTTGCCTTCATTGAAAGCGGGAAACCCATCCCCATACCAGCACCCATGAGGAAAGCCATGGGGTAGCGTGAAAGCCAGGCGACTTTCGGGAAGAACCTTGCTATGTAAAGAAGGCCCAGAATAGCTGGTATTATCAAAACCCAGGATCCCGGCTCACCTGCTTTCAGAGGTTCTATCAATTTTGGGCTGATAACTCTGGTGTAATTAATAACCATGTAGTACCCCAGAGAGATTCCAATCACCAGGTGCTCTGCAAATCGATAAAGAGGGTTCTCCTTGTACAGGAAAGAATAGATTCCGATCGTAAAAAGGGCTGCAACCCAGATTCCTACAGTCTCAGTCATGATCTACCTCCTTCCCTTCAGTTTAGTCTTCTTGTTAAAGCCCCCTGCAAAGAATGCGATGTTACCCAGAACCACAAGGAAGATGATAAGAAGATGCGCTATGTTCTGAACATCCATTCCTATGAATGCCTTGCCGGGTTCGCTGGCAAGCCCGTTGTCAAGAAGAAGTGTTTCGTACTCTGCGGCACCGCGAAGGCCACCCATCTGCCCGACAATCTGCCCGGACTGTATGAAGGCGTAGTAGTCGGTTGCCATAACGGCTGTAACACCGAAAGCCACAGGAAGACCTATTTTCTCGCGCCCGAAAGTTACCCACCACATGCAGGCAGCACTGCCGGCATTGGTAACAGCAAGGTCAACTTCCCTGAGGCTTTTGTGATCCTGGTACATTGGCATATCTTCAACCGAATGACCGGAAACATCGGTTGGATACTGCGAGACAATTGAGTTACTCATACCAAGAATAACCAGGTTGAACACAGGAAGGTAGCCAAGGTTTGCCAAGTCTCTGCCCTCAAAAACAAACCCACGGGCGTTTTCGGGAAGAGTGTTTCCCGCGGCAAGCCATGCTTCTTCAATCTCTGCCCTGTCTGTGATACCCTGCTCGCGGATATCACTCCACTCATCCCAGGCAACGAAAGAGAAGAAGTCGGATCTTGTTTCATCGGTGAGTTCATCTACTGCCATTGCGGCAAGCCCCTGCCCCATGGGAGCTGAAGCAGTAAGAAAAACAGGAATATTCCTGGCCATTGCATGGCGAAGAACCGCTATGCCCATAGGCTGGTTTTCCGCAGCAGTTCCAGGTTCAAAGTCAAACGAAACAAAAATAGCGTTGTCCGAGTTAAGTTCCTCCATGTAGTCAAAAATACCTGTAACTTCCTGCGAGGGAAGAATCGGAAGCCCCAGAGGGGTGAAGAAAGGTACAACGCAGGCAATTCCAATGAGGAGGAATATCCAGCGTCTGTCCAGATTTAACATTTTTTCCCAGATGCTCATATCCACCCCCCTACTCGCCGGCTCCGCCGAGCCAGTTACGCTCGACGCCGAAGATTATTTTAAGTGATGTAGCAAGAATACCAAAACCAACACCAAGACCGATTGCCCGTTTGGCGCCGAGGTTTGGATACCTCAGAATCCAGAGACCAATTTTGGGGAACCATTTTCCAATAAGTTCACCAATTGGAACCTGGCCCAGCATAACCACCACAGCAGCAAATAGAAGCACCGTTGCCAGAGCAGACTTGGCCCTGAACGCACGGAAAGCGGCACTGGCAATGTAGAAGGCAAGAAGGCTGAACATTGTAGCCTGAATCGGTATCTGAATATTCAGATACGCAAAGTCAAAAACGCCCTGTGTAAGCCTGTTTCCCCCCATGCTTTCCATAATACCGCCACCAATACTCTGGGGCAGAACAAGCGCAAAGAGCGGTACGCCAAACAGAGGAATAAGAATGGCGTAACTGTACTGCCAGTTCTTTGCCTTCCTCTTTATTTTGTGTGTGTGAAGCCTTGTAAGGCTGCCAACACCCAGGACAAGAGCAAACGCACCTACAATAGGTGCCCACTCGGTGTAGTAGTTGAACAGTGTCTGCGAATACTGGTGTGGAACAAAGTACTGTATCATAAACAGTATTCCGCCCACCATGACTATCGCAAGAGGAACAGTTCTTTTCATTTCATCCTCTCCTTTCGGTGGGCTAATCCACAACAGACATGGTTACAATGTTTCTAAGCCAGTTCAGTGTTTCTGTGCCAGCGATAAGATCGGTAAGGGAAAGTAAAAGCCCAAGGGTGATAATCGCCATTATTATTCCCTTGCAGGCATCCTGACCTTTTATGGAGCCAAGCTGTTTGGGCTCACGGCCCAGGTATGCACTTGCCGCGTAGAGTTCCTCACCTATAAGCGTGTAGTCGCAGGTTGTGATGAAGAAGGGAAGCTGGGTAACTGCATCTGTTCCGGCTATCTGAATGGCTCCTGACAGAGAACCTGTTTCTGCAAGAATCAGAGACTCGGCCCAGAACATACCCAGATAGAAGTTGGTTGCAGGCTTTTCGCGCATCATTATCCCGTTTACACCGGCAACGAACGCGAACTGGCTCTGGGTAAGGAAGAAAACGCTGTCTTTGTCGAACGCGTCCGGCCGGCCAGCCTCCATGTAACCCTGTTTCACAGTTTCCTCTGCGATTGTGTATACAATGGGGTCGCGGTTGGGAACAAGAAGAGGCGTTCCGTACTCGGCAACCTTCTTTGCAACTCGGCCGAGAATGGTGATACTGGCTATTGTTGCAACATCGCTGATATACGAAAGACCGGGTACGTAAAGAATGGGTTTTCCCATCTCGGTGGCGCGGCCGATGGCCTCATCTATAGCCTCGATACCGGCAATTGGCCGAAGGTACATCTCAACACCGCGCTGAGCGGCGTAGAAGTAGAACAGTATCAGACCGAGAAAGATAATACAACCAAAAAGAACCCTGGTTTTGCCGGTGTGGTATATCTGACCGGTAGCTACTTCCTGGGCTGCTGTAACCTCGCTGGAAACCTCGGCATCGCTGAGGAAAGTGGCTGCAACCCTGTATTCGTACTGAACACCAGGCTCTACAACAAAGTCGGGATCGTATCCGTCGGTGAAACTTGTTCCTTCATCGAGCTCTGCAAAGCCTACCATCTCGAATTCTTCAGTTCCCTGAACTCTTCTGTAGATGGTGTAACCTATGAAGCTGTCGTTGTCTGTTTCACTGCCAGGATCAAATGTAACCAGAAGTGCATCACCGGCATCGTTGGGCCAGTCGGAAACAACAATATTGCCCGGAGCTGTCATTCCACCACCCGCAGTTATTGCTGTTTCAGTTACAATATCCGGCTCGGCGCCAGACAGCAATTCCTCTGAATCTGCTGCCGCCGGAGGCGGATCCTCTGCCTGTGCCCAGGCGAGGCCGGTGGCCAACAGCAGTGCAAGAAGCATCGCTGGTACCTTTTTGAGCATGTTTTTACCTTTCGGTTTGAGGCTGGTTTCTACTTGAAAAAATCTATTATTGTGTTTGCAACCTCGGCGCCAACTCTTCCTGAAGCACCTCTACTGCCCGCACCGATGTGAGGCGTGGCAACAACTCTGGGGTGAGCAATAAGAGCACTGTTTTCAGAGGTTGAGGGTTCTTTTTCATAAACATCAACACCTGCCGCGAACACTTTTCCTGAGTCAAGAGCTTCAACAAGCGCTGCCTCGTTAACGGTACCACCTCTTGCGCAGTTCACTATAACCACATCGTCTTTCATCATGTCGAACTGAGGCTTGTCGAGAATGTAATGGGTGGCATCGTTGTGGGGAATGTGAAGGCTGATGGCCGTTGACTGTTTACACAGTGTATCAAGATCAACTTTTTGGGCACCGTCAAGAACACTGTCTTCTATGAAAGGATCAAAAAATACTACATCCATATCAAACGCCTTTGCCCGCTTCGCTACTTCTCTTGCGATACGGCCAAAGCCGATAAGGCCAAGTGTTCCGTGCCAAAGCTCAAGCCCCTTGCCGTACTGCTTCTTGTTCCACTCTTTCTGCTTCATAGTTCTGTCTGCCACGGGAATGTAGCGGCAGCATGCAAGCATGTGACCTATTGCAAGCTCAGCGACTGCAACAGAACTGGCACTGGGCGTGTTTCTTACGGCGATTCCGCGAGCTTCAGCGTCTTTAACATCAATGTTGTCAAGACCAACCCCACCGCGAACGATGAGCTTCAGAGTGTTTTTGCAGTGTTCAAGCACTGGTACTCTTACCTTTGTAGCACTTCTGACAACCATAGCATCGTAAGCAGGTACAGTTTCAAGAAGAGCGTCCTGATCCATACCGGTTTTTACCGTTACTTCATGCCCCGCATTTCTGAGCATGTCAAGAGCCGAATCGGCAACTGCATCACAAACAAGAACTTTAGCCACTTTACCCCTCCGCGTTGCGGTTAAATTGTTAATTGACAATAAGGTAACACCGACGGCAAAAGCTATTGAACAAGCTGCCTCAAGTCAATGGATTCAGCTGCTTTCCAATGCATCTTTTACCCTTTCCGCTATGGCTGTTGAAGTAAGACCACAGTGCTCCATTACCTCCTCCGGAGTACCGCTGCAGCCAAAGCTATCGCGTACACCAACGGGAACAACCCTTCCAGGGCAGTTTTCCGATGCGTACTCGGATATTGCGCCGAAAAGCCCACCTGTTATCTGGTGATCCTCCGCTGTTACAATTACCTCGGAAATCTCCTGAAGGTACTGCACAAGCTGAACATCCAGAGGCTTTACGCTTACCATATCGGCCACGGAAATCTCGATTCCCTGTTCTGCAAGAATTTCTGCTGCCTGTAGGGCAACCGAAACCATAGCTCCCACCGCCATAACTGAGGCATGCTTCCCACGGCGCAGTATGCGGCCTCTGCCCGGCACAACAGTGTCTTCTCTGCTGTAGATTTCAGGAACAGGGTTTCTGCCGTAGCGAATGTAAACAGGGCCATCAATATCCAGGGAAGAAAGAACAGCCTGCCTTGTCTGGTTGGCATCGGCTGGAACCAATACCGTCATACCTGGCAATACACGCATCACGGCGACGTCTTCAAGTGCCTGGTGGGTGGAACCGTCCGGCCCTACGCTTGTTCCACCGTGTGCTCCACCTATTCTTACATTCAGCCCCATATTGCAGATTGAGGTTCTTATCTGATCCCATGCTCTTCCAGCAGCAAACACAGCATAGGTACTGTAAAATGGAATCAAACCAGCCAGAGCCAGCCCGGCTGAATACTCTGCCATGTTCTGCTCTGCAATACCGAGATTGAAGAATCTGTGGGGATACTTCCCGCTGAATGCGATTGTTCCTGTGGATCTGCTTACATCTCCGTCCACCACAACTACACGCCGATCTCTGTCGGCGGCATCCAGAAGACCTTCAACATAGCCTTCTTTTGTTGCTTTCATTGAAGTTCCTCCAGGGCCTTTTGAAGCTGCTCATGGTCAGGTGCCTTCCCGTGCCAGGAAGCCTGACCTTCCATAAATGAAACACCTTTGCCCTTAATGGTTTCAGCAAGTATTACAAGGGGTCTGTCTGTTTCTGTTGAAAATGCTCTCTCCAGATCGTCCGGATCATGCCCGTCGCAGGCAGCAACTTCCCATCCGAAAGCTTTCCACTTTTCTGCTAGCGGCTCAATGGGCATTACTCTGCTTACAGTATCATCAAGCTGGACATGATTTCTGTCTACTACAACTGTGAGGTTTGTCTGCTTCAGCGCGGGAACAGACATGGCCGACTCCCATACACTGCCTTCCTGCAGTTCTCCGTCTCCCAGTATACAAAACACTCTTCCCGGGTTGTTCTTTATTGAAAGTCCCAGAGCCATACCTGCAGCAATACCCAGCCCCTGACCAAGGCTTCCTGTAGAGCAGTCCAGCCCTGGCAGACTCTGCATGTGAGGATGCCCCTGAAGACCGGAACTGTACTTCCTCAGAGTGTTCAATTTGTCTGGATGAAAATAGCCGCGTCTGGCAAGAACAGAGTACAAAGCAGGAGCTCCGTGCCCCTTGGACAACACAAGACGGTCTCTGCTGCTCATGGTGGGATTGTTAGGGTCTATGTGCATTTCTTTCCAGTAAAGGTGTATCAGAATCTCAACCAGCGACAGGCTGCCGCCAGGGTGACCGCTGCCTGCACTGTAAATCATCCTGAGAATATCTTCTCTGATAACCTTTGCCGGTATCATGACCGTTGTACTGCTTCCCAGTCATTTTTAAAAGAAACGAGACCCCTGTCTGTAAGAGGATGCAAAATTGCCTTTTTTATCACCGAATAGGGAACCGTGGCAATATGGGCCCCTGCCAGAGCAGCGGCGGTGATATGGTTCGGGTTCCTTATTGAAGCTGCAATAATTCTTGTGTTGAATCCGTGACGCTCGAATATTTCAGCAATATCCTCCACCACCTGCATTCCATCTGTTCCAGAATCATCAAGCCTTCCCACAAACGGGCTTACAAATGTAGCGCCTGCACTGGCAGCAAGAAAACCCTGTGCAGCGCTGAACACAAGGGTTACATTGCAGGGAATACCCTCTGCTTCAAGCACAGAGCAAGCTGCTATTCCAGCAGGTGTACACGGCAGCTTGATCACTACATTGTCATGCCAGTTTTTTTTCTCTCTGCCCTCTTCCACCATGCCGGGCATATCTTCACTGATTACCTCTGCACTTACAGGGCCGTCGACGATTTCACATATCTCTTTTACTACCTCAAGAAAGTCGCGCCCTTCCCGGGCCACCAGCGTTGGGTTTGTTGTAACACCAGCAAGAACCCCCCAGCTGGCAATTTCCCTTATCTCTTCAACATTAGCGGTATCAATATACAGTTCCATAAGTTACCCCTTTTTCCTATTCTATATCTGACATCTGAGCTTTCAATTTCAGCACCGGTATAGGAACATAACCTGTAAGCAGAATTTTGGGAGCGTCAAAACCAAAGTCAATTTTCAGTTCCCATTCAGTTCCCCTGCGCTTTGCCGAGATTACAATACCCTTTCCGTATCTGGGGTGCTTAACCAGATTACCTCTGCTGTAACTTGAAGCAGACCTTGACGGTGTTTCCGTACTCGCCTGTGATTTTACAGGCTTTCCAGCTGCCCTGCGGGGAAGATGTGTGTCGTGATCGCGATCATCGGCAACCTCAGTAATAAAGCGGCTGGGGCCTGTGGAAAAACTGCCCGGGCGCATTCTGTCACTGCACCAGGTTAGAAACAACCTCTTTCTGGCACGGGTTATTCCCACATACAGAAGCCTTCTCTCCTCTTCCAGATCACGGGGTGAATACTCCTGAGGCTTTATGTAGGGCAACATTCCCTCTTCAAGACCGGAAACAAAAACACAGTCAAACTCAAGCCCCTTTGCACTGTGAAGCGTCATAAGAACCAGCTTGTCGTCACCGGTGTACGAGTCGGAGCTGGAAAGAAGGCTCTGCTCCGCAAGAAAGCCGGGCAGACCACCTTCCGGATTCCTGGTGTCGTACTCGGCGGCATAACTTCTAAGCTCTCTGATGTTTTCAAGCCTTGTTTCATCTGCCACTTCCCCTGTGCCGTACAGATTCTGCAACCCGGTGAAATCGAGAACTCGATCCACGATTTCGCTGGCACTGTCTCCGGCATACACGCCATCCATGCAGGATCGAAGATTTCTGCCAAGAGACTCAAGGGTAACCAGTGCTTTTTTCATTATTCCGGAAATGGAGCCAGCCTTTTCCAGAGCCGTAACCACATCGGTACCGTTGTTTTCCAGCCAGCTGAAGAAACTCAACTGCCCTTTCGCGCCTATGCCTCTGGCGGGCTTGTTAAGAACTCTTCTGAAACTACCCGCATCGGTGGGGTTCACAATCACCCTGAGATATGAAACAATATCTTTTATCTCCGCTCTCTCAAAGAATCTTACGGTACCCACAACTTCGTAAGGAATTCTCATCCGTCGGCACATTGATTCCAGGGGACGGGACTGCGCGTTTGTTCTGAACAGCACCGCAATCTCTTTCCAGGGAGTACCGTCGGTGTTCAGATCTCTGGCCGCCGAGAGAATGTAATGAGCTTCGTCATCAGGAGAAACAGCCTGGCTTATCTGAACCTTTTCACCAGGCCCCAGCACCGGTCTGAGAGTTTTACCATGTCTGGTGCGGTTGTGCTTCACCAGTGCGGAAGCTGCCTTTAGAATATTCCCTGTGGAGCGGTAGTTGGTTTCAAGCCTGATTGTTTTCACCTCCGGGTACTCCCGGGGAAACTGAAGAATATTCTCTACTCTGGCACCGCGCCAGCCGTAAATAGACTGATCATCGTCACCAACAACGGTTACAATGGTGTTCTCTCCTGTAAGCTCTTTAAGAATTTCATTCTGCACTCTGTTGGTATCCTGAAACTCGTCAACAAGAATTCTGGTGAACATATTTTTGTAGTAACTCTTGATGTCATTATTTTGCCGTAATGCCAGAAGAACTTGTGTCAACAAATCGTCAAAATCAAAAGCCCCACATTTTTCAAGCTCGCTGTTGTACTTCTGATAAACAATTGCCATGGATTCCGCATAGGGTGTAGATGAACTGGAAAGAGCCTCTTCAACGGATACAAGGTCATTCTTTGAGTTTGAAATGTATCCCCGAACTGCACCGGGGGTAACTTTCATGGGAGTATCTACAGTTTTCAAGATTCTTCTGATGAGAGTTTTCTGGTCATCTCCGTCATAGATCGAAAAGTTCTCGGAAAACCCCAGGGTGCGAGCCTCTCTTCTAAGTATCCACGCACAGATACTGTGGAAAGTACCCATGCGAAGCCGAATACTGCGGTTGTTCAACTGCCGGAAAACTCTTTCCCGCATCTCGCCTGCCGCTTTGTTGGTGAATGTCATTGCCAGTATCTGCCATGGACTGGCCAGACCAGTGTCAATAATCAGAGAAATCTTAGCGGTAAGTACCCTGGTTTTTCCACTTCCAGCTCCGGCAAGAACAAGCAGATGGCCACTATTGTATTGTACCGCCTGCTGTTGTGATTCATTCAAAGTAATAGTGTTATTTTTTGGCACGGTTATTGCTTCCTATAATGGGTGTACGAACACGGTTCAAAGAAATGAGGATGCTGTATGTACAAGCCCGGAATCAAGAGCTGGCTGATGCTGACGATGGCGATCGCAGCACTCCCTGTTTTTATTCTTGTAGTATGGCCGGTCTGAACCCCCTCCCGGACCAGCCTGAGAGAGTAGAAACCTAGCCAGCACATACCGGGTTCTCTGGCGGGCAATCGGTCGACCCCTCCGGTTGCCCGCTTTCTCTGTATTATATACCTTATTTACCACCGTTAACTATCATTATTCCGCTGCTGGTACCTATTCTTGTTGCTCCGGCTTCAAGCATGGAAATCGCTGTATCATAATTTCTAACCCCTCCGGAGGCTTTTACACCTATAAACTGGCCGACAGAGGAACTCATCAGACGAACATCATGCAGAGTTGCTCCACTTTTTGAAAAGCCTGTACTGGTTTTAACAAAAGCAGCCCCCGCCTCCATTGAGATGGAACATGCGGTTACCTTCTCTTCATCGGTAAGAAGACAGGTTTCAAGAATAACCTTAACTGGTGTTTCAGAAACAGCATTAACAACTTCCTTTATCACATGCAGCACTCCTGAATTATCTCCCTGCTTCAGAAGCCCCACAGGAAGAACCATATCTATTTCTCCGGCACCGCCTGCCACCGCCCACTCTGCTTCCTTTGCCACCAGCGGTGAAGCCCCCAGCGGGAAACCAGCTACGGAACACACCAGTGGAGTCTCTTCAGCCAGCAACTTGCTGGCCAGAGGAACCCAGACAGGATTTATACACACCGAGTAAAACTGGTACTCCACAGCCTCGCCACAGAGTTTCTCTATCATTCCAGCTGTGGCACCGGGCTTGAGAAGGGTATGATCGATAATAGAAGCGATGTTCAAACTAGAAATCCTCTCTGATAAAGATCAGGGAGATTTCTCCCGGCCTGACCGTAACAGAGCTACGGGTGTACTGTTTTCCATTGACGGTTACAGTTACTGGCCACGATCCGGGAGGTACCTGCAGGCGACACATCTGAATCTGTGCAGGAAGAGTCAGCCATGCCCGAAGATCAGCCTGCTCTGTGGCAGCACCTATTATACTGAGAATAAGCCCCACACCAGAGCTGACATTTTCGTTGTCGGTAATCTGTTCCGTGATGTCTTCTCCAAGACTGGACAGCCCGGCTTTCACTGCCAGCCGGGCAGCTGCTCTGGCGATGTTTCTTCCAGCCTGGTCTTCAAGGTTCTCCCGGGCAATTCCGTTCAGATCTTCCACAAGAAAAAGGGGAGCTGTTTCACCTCCTGCAGTAATTGACCCGGTTACTCTTCGCCTTGCAAACTTCGGTATTACCGGAAGAGCCAGGCTGTATACCCTGTCATCAGCATACACTGTGAAATCCGAAGCTCTTCTGGATGAAATACTACCAAGCTCAACCACAGCTACGATTTCACCCATTGTTGAAGATGCCCCTGTTCCCTGCCAGTTTAACCCGGGCCACCTGGTTTCAAAGGTTGAGACAAGGCTTTCAAACCCGTTGTATTCTGCCAGGCGCATGGCATCAAGTTTGAGCCGAGTGGGGGCGGAAAGCTGGTAATCTTCCACATAAACGGAATCGTAGGTTGCCAGTGCCAGACGGTAACTGATCAAGGCATCATCGTAGTCACCGTCCATCTCGTAGAGAATACCCATGAAATACCTCACGAAGGCATCATCTGTATAGCGGTTCGGGTTACTCTGGTACGCAGTGTTGATCTCCTTCAGTTTTTCATTCACCCGCCTTGCCTCTACAACGGCATCCTCGATGTCTCCTGATTCAGCGTAACTTGAAGCAAGGCAGTAGTTAATGAAAACCTTCTCGTAGTCTGCACCGCGAAAATCCAGTGCAAGATCGCTGGTGACCATTGACTGAGCCTGCTGCTGCAGATCTGTGCCTCGAAGATTGTCGCTAAGCCGATCTGCCTGAAGAAGAACCGACTGAGCGATGCTCTGCATACCAGCATATCTGGCCAGATTTCCAAGCTCCATAAGGTAAAGCAGGCGGTCTCTGCCGGTGGTGTCGGGAAAAACATCTTTCAGCGTAGACAAAGCCCTGTGGCTGTTCCCGTTTCCAAGATCTTTTATCACAGGAGCCATGGTGTTTGTGTACGCCACGGCACACGATATTACAAGCAGAAAACCCGCAGCAACCAGGAGACTTCTCATGCTACCACTCTATAATCTTTTTGATCTCTGTTGAACCCATCCACACTTTCAGCGCAGTCTCAACATCGATAAGCTCGACGTTAACCTGATAGAAAATGGCTCTTGTGTTGTCTTCCTGATCTTCAATTGAGTTCACTGTTCCTGTCATTACAAAGTCTGCCCCAACTTCACGGCCGAATTCTGCAGCAGTTTCCGGTGAAGCAAAAACAGTCTGATCTCTTCTTTCATCCCGAACTTCGCCACGTTCACGGCCGCCTGCAGCTATCTGGAATCGCCCGGAATTAAGCAGAGATCTTTCAATTTCAGACATAAACACATCAACATTTATGTGCTCTATACTCTGATTACGCACACCTCCTACAACAATAACCGGAAGACTTGAGACCCTGCTGTCGCGTGTTTCACGCACATCAAACCAGCGGCCGTGGAGACACTGGTCAACAATGGAATCGGCGACAATACGGGCATCTGTATCGTTCCAGTATCCACTGAGGTCTGTAACTGTGTCTGTGTCTGTCCTTGTAACTTCTCTGCCTCCACAGGCTGTAAGAACAAGAACAGCAAAAACTGCTGATACAAGCAGTACTTTCATTATCTGACTCCTTTCAGAAATCTGTGGGAACCTCAATAGCCCCCCTGAATATTACATTGAAATAACCCATTTCTCTGTCTGTTGAAGAAAGAACCGGTTCACTGAGTGCCTTGAAAAGAGTTATGTAGTGCACATCAACAGACACACCTGTAGCCAGCGGATCTCCGCCGAATACGGTACCGGTGAGCTCCCACATAATTCGCTCATTTGCAGTACTGTATCCTGCAAACATCGCCTGAAGGCCCAGAGTTCCCAGCAGTTCTCCCATGGAGGCCTGCATCTGCCCTGCAAATACCTGCATCACTTCATAGGAATCCCAGACACCAATAAGACCCCGAGAAGAGGCAGCCATCATTTCGGCCAGGGTGGGTAACCTTTTCCCCGAATCCGAGAGGAAAGACTGAGCTCCACTCCAGGTTATTGAGGCGATAGGGTTCTCGAGACACTGGGAAGGAACAGTAATACCCCCTTCCTGTGCTCCTATAAACGGTGTGAACGCCAGGAACTGCATGGACTCATCACCGCCACCTGTAATTATCATACCGAGTTCATCAAGACCGAAACTAGATCCGTTGAGCCATGGAATGAATTCCCGGTAGGTTACGGGAAGACTGTCGATGAAAAAAGCAGGAACATCTACCGGGTCTCCATTGATCTCAACTGTTGTGGCAGGAACAAAAGCCATCCCTGATGGTGGCTCCGGCAGGTGACACTGAACACAGAAGGACCCCTCATTCTGCACACCGCAGACAGGGCACTGCCAGGCAAAAACACCGGCGGAAAAAAGCACAAGTACTGATAAAACCAGTTTCATAAACTATCTCCCCTTAAAACTCTGTGGATACCGTGAAGTAGTACTCCGGCTTTTTACTTACACTTGCCAGATCAGTTCGCCACGCAATATCAGTTCTCAACACGAAATAGCCAACATTCAGTCGGAACCCTGTTCCGAAAGACATCTTGATATCTTCAAGCCTGTAGCCATTAGCTCCACTGGCTCCTTTGAAGCTGCTGAGGTCGTCAGAGACGAACCCGAGATCTGTAAATATAACCCCTCTGCCTCTGGTAAATGTTATGGGGATAGGAGCCGCGAGGCTGAGGTAATTAAGAACAGGGTATCGGAATTCGATGGATGCCACCCCGTACCTGGTTCCATTCAGAGACACATAGTCCCATCCGCGAAGCAAGTCGGCGTAACTGGCATAGAACTGAAAAACATCTCCCACCCCCTCAACATCACCTGTACTTCTTCTGTGAGGCAGGGCACCGCCAAGAAAGAATCTCTGAGGATTTCCCCCAAAACTGATACCGCCTGCCAGTCTGGTGGCAAGAGTAACCTCAGATGAAACCCATGTGTATTCGCGGAGATCCAGCATTGCGGTAAAATACTCGGCGTTATCCCAAAAACCCGGTGCGTAGTCAAAACTGACACTCATACGGCTGCCGACTCGAGGGCCCACAGCACCCCACAGCGCATTGTCGTAGACAAGGTTTGTTTTTACAGAGAAAATGTTTTCTCTGAAAAGCAAATCGTTTGACCACAGGCCCTCACGGGAAACCCTTCTGTAGTTGGCAACAAGACCTGCCCTCAGTGCCTTTGTAAAGGGATAGTTAAGCCCCAGAGTTCCTCCAAGATTTATGTCGCGTACGTAGTCTCTGTTGCCCAGGGTGTCTTTAAAGAGATACCTCGATACAAAACGGTAAACTCCACCACGGTACTGCCATCTGTGCTGCATGTTTCTGTAATCCACCGCAATATCCATGTCGCTGACCTGACCGCTGAAATTAGCCAGAACCCCCATCTGGTGCAGAGCAAGTACGTCACTGAAAAGAAAGAAAGAGTTTCCTGTAAGGCCGGAATAAGAATCGAACCCTGCATTGGCTGATACCTGATCAAGCGAGAACTCCGGCTGGTATGGAGAAATCCGCCAGCTTTCAGGAGTTTGCAGGCCTATATCTTCCGGTACAGTCCTGTTTCCGCACTGATGGACAGAGAAAGGTTCATCAATTCTTCTTGTGTCCAAATCACTTACCACAAAAAGCCCGGAGCCCGCCCAGTCGGCCGCCTGAAAAAGAGCGATACCGCATGAATCTGCCCAGGATGGAAACTGAGGTGTAATGTATAGATCAGTGAGCCTGACAATTGGAAGAGAATCATTCTGAATAAGATAAAAGTTGGGCTCTCCCTGTTCAGATGAAATGAAAACCACTCCTTCGGGGGTTTCAACCGGCGAGGAAATGTCTTCATTGCAAACATGCAACACTTCATTTTCCCCGCTAACGCTCCAGCATTCAAGGATTCTGGTTCCCAGAGAGGGTTCTTCAGACACACACAAAATACCTCTGCTACCCCACCACAGATCGTATTCACCCTGATCGCTGTTACTGATTCTTGAAAGCTGCTGTGAATCAATATCGTAAAGCCAGATGTCAAGCGAGCCGTCCTGAAGAGCACTGAAGGCAATCTGCCCCCCTTCCGGGTTCCACACCGGATCACGAATCATCTCAAAATCAACTGGAATTGTAACAGGCTCTCCGTCTATGGCGGAAATTTTTATACCATCATTTTCTATCTGATGGAAGGCAACTGCAATAGAATCTGACCCGGGAGAGAAAGCCATGGTACGGTACATGGGTGAAACTGCTTCTTCATAAATTCCCCCTCCGTTAACCGGCCTGGAAACCACTTTTCCATCTACAGCTGAGCGAACAACGCCTGAAAATCTCGCGTGGAAATACTCGCATCCGGCAATTTTCGAGCCATCGGGGGAAATTACCGGTCCGGCAATATTCAGTCTTGATGCCCTTCTGCCCTCACCCTGCATCACAGGCGTACCAATATCCGAGGGGCTCTCACCTTCAGCAACATCAGTCCAGTAGGTTTCTCGGGCCCACTCTATGAACTTTTCACTGAACTGATTCACCGTCATGTCAAATGCCTCTGAGATAGCGCCTTCAATACCGTTTCTGTCTTTCATATGTCTGACAAAATCCTTGTATCTCTGTTCACCATACCGCTCATTCATGAAGTGATATATTGCCTGCCCTTCCCGGTAAACCAGGTAATCTGTTCTTCGGCTGAGCTCTCCCACACTGGCAATCACATTGTTTATAACCATATCTCTGAACTCAATCTCGCTTGCTGTATCCCAACCCAGAGATGTGTACTCTGCAAGACCCTCCATCACCCACAGAGGTGCCCTGCTTTTGATAATATCAGTGAGCTCCCTTCTGAACATCATATCAAACACATAGGCATGGCTTAGCTCGTGCGCCAGAACATGCCGGTAATCACTCCATATTCCTGTGTACGGAACAACGACTCTGCCCTTGTAAAACTCTGTGAAACCGCCTACTCCCTCCCCCATGTCTCCGGGGTTCAGAGTGGTCTGACGAAATCTGGCAGGTGAACGATACACAATCACAGGTATGGGGCTTGAGGGAAGGTAATTAAAAGTATCTCCAAGCAACTGGATTTCCCGCTCGGCAATTACAACTGTGCTTTCTGCTACACTCTCACTTCCCTCTTCAAAATACACATCGAAATGCGTGGATTGAATAAGCCACCAATTTCCATCGGTTCCGGTTATCTTGGTACGACCAAACTCTGTGGCGTACAGCGTAACGAAAACGAACAAAGGCAACAGAATAAAGAACCTCAAGTTTCCCCCTTCAAGATAAGAAAACCAGTCACGACCAATCTATGTATTATAGTAATGTAGACCGGGAATGTGCCCGTTTCATAACACAGGACACAGGAACACCATGGGGAAAACAGTTTTCGTTCTGGCGCTGTTTCTTGCTGCAGCCTCCTGCGGTAATAAATCTGCAACGGAGCTCACTACAGAACAGATGGAGCTTGTAACAACCGGAGCTGGAATGCTGGCAAGAAATCTTTCGTACATGCCCGACAGCGCGGGTTGGTCTGAAGCCCCGGATCAGGAACTTCTTGATGAACTGGAAAACCTTGCACAATCTCACACAGAACTGTGGCCTGTGTTTTTCAGAGCAGCGGCAGATACAGCATCAAAACTTGATCAGCTTGAGCAGCAGGCAAGGCAAGAAGCTATTCAGGCTGAACTGCTCTGATACCAGAAAGGAAACAATGCGAAGACAATATCTGTTACTGACCCTGGTGCTGACTCTTTCCTTGCAGGCAAAGAATATGTGTGAAAACCATGGATACAACTATTCGTACTATTCACCTGCTTCAGCAAAACAAGAGGTTGTTTTCCCCGTAGTGTGGGATATAAGATCTGCCAATAACCTGATTATTACATGGCAGAGAATATTCGGGTTCTCCGACAGAAATCCAATCTACTCAATTCTTGAAGAATCCTATGAACACGGATTCAATGCTGCTCTGGTCCGGGCTGAACTGTCTGATGTGTGGTTTCCTGAGCAGCCGGGAGCCAGTGGCGACCGGTTTTTCCCCCTTGCTGGAACTGTACGAAGCATCGGTCTTAACCTTGTGCTTGGAGGGCTCAGAACCAGCCTGTACGAGCAGGAACACAACCAGGCAACGGTGAACTACCTGAAACGCTACATACCCGCAACCGCAGGTATGTATAAAGGCGATGTTATTGGTTGTTTCTCTTTCGATGAGCCTGACGCTAAATATGTAGCATTTCCGGAACTTGCTGATCAGTGGATTGAACTTGTCTCTTTCTGGAATGAAACATGTCGTCAGGAACTGAACCTCCCGGTGCTCTGCTACCTTACCAAATACGGAGTAACTAATCCTGAAGGTTTCGTAGAGTACTTCACTGACACAACATCTGTTCTTAACAAAATGTCACGGTTCACAGATGTAATCGGTATGGACATGTATCCGGTGAAGAACAACAACAGAAGAACAGACCTGCTGAACACGAGTATGGCTAATCTGGTATTTACCGCAGCTACCGATCTTGTTCAAACCGATGTTATCCAGATTCAGGCACTGAACAGCAAAGATGAAATTGTCAGGGTTTTTGCTTCCGGTGATTCCGCTGAGGTCAAAGTTGATAATATTTTGTGGGCTGACATGGATCTCAGCCTTGAAACCTGCTGGTCTGCTTCTCTTCCGTTTCTTCCAGATCACATGGCAGCCTCTGATTTCAGAGCAGGTTACGCTGCACAGGAAGCTCCCCGGTATGTAAACAGCGGTGTGGTTTTATGGGAACATACCCGACCTGTTCAGGACGCAGTTGTGCTTGTGAGCCACCATGGAATGCCTGTGTTCACCGAGTTACCCGAATTTCCTGGTTCCGATACCATGACACCGCTTTTTTTCTGCGTAGGGCAAACTGATTACTGGACCGACCTTCAGAAGGTTGATGGAATCATAGGCCATGGAAGACTGGCTATACTGGTAGGGCTTGAAAACTCGTCCGGAGAAAGATTTCTGATGCTTTACACAGCCTCTGGCGGTGGTTCTTCCTCCATGGAAACCGTGTTCGATACTCCTATCCAATTAGGTTTTCAAGCTGAAACCGCAGTATGGGGAACATTCTGGGGTATTCGGTATGAGGTTGTTGTTTCTCAGGCTACCGCGGAAAATGGCTTTGTAATTGCTGATGAAAATGGCAATTACATTACATTGAATCAGGTCGACAGGGAACAGTGGCAACTGTATCCATCAGCAGGCACATCACAGTTTCACAATCTCTTCGGCTCTTCCGAAATGCCGGAAATTGTCCGTGTGTCAAGGGTCGACAGCAACTCCCCTCCTTTCTTTGCTGGCAGAGATCTGCTTGTTGGATGGTTCAGCGATCAGAAGAGGCTTGTCGCTGTCAGGTCTCCTTCAACGGGTAAAGAGCTGGATCAGGTTGATTCTATTGCAATTCTGGAACTACCCGGGGAAGTTACCGGATTTGATTTGTTTCACAATGATTTCAGATACTTCGACTCTGTAGTATTCACACTGGATGGCGGAGATGTTTACAGTGGTACTAGTTCCATTAATACAGGTATTCCTGAAGGCGCTATAACAGCGGCGAAGGTAAACTACTGCAGTGGTGATACTGTTCTAACATCTATGCGGGTAATGCACACAAGAGACTACTACCGAAGTGTTCTGATTCCGAACGAAGATGGGTACTATGCACCATTCAGTGAAATAGCCAACAGCATAGCGGATCAGTGGCGGTTTCAATGGTATCCTGAAGCACACCAGACAGGCATGAATATCGGAGTGAAGCAGACTGAGCGGAACAATGTTCTTTTCGCTGTTGTTCAGTCATACGGAAGGCACGCCTTTGCTTTGCCCAGTTATTACGCATCTCCCGATACAATGCTCTATCTCGTTACAACTCCTATTGTTGCCGGGGCACGAGGTCTTGTTTTTTATGCCCTTGATCTTTCCATGATGAGTGGCAATGGAGCAGATGACGGTTACTCTCGGGCTCCATTCCTTCTTCAGAACTGGGGACCCAGCAGAGACACTTATAATGTGGACATGGTAGGGGTAGTGCACAATGCAGTGGCTTCTCTTACAGGCAACGGAGCCAGCGAAACTGATTATCTGAGTGCTCTGATTGACTCAAGCTGGACGGTTCTTGATAACAACGCTGCTTTTAATACCAGTGAGACAGATACGCTTCTTAACTTCATTGCATTGGAGAACTCCACCAAAGACACAATTCTTGTTATTGCGGTAAATGAATCTACATCACAGTTCCCCTTTGAACCGGAAATTGTTTTCCCCGGCCTGCCCGTCAACTTTGGTATTGTCTCTTCCGAAGGCTTCACTCCTGAACTTGTTCGCTACATAGACAAGCCGGGGCTGAGACTTGACTACTCTGCCATGAAAGGAGTTACAGCCAGTCTGGTTACAATGACTTCTGGTGGTGGTGTTCAGCAGGAGGCTGCATGGTATCTGCGCACTGCAACCGGTTCCCATGGCTCTTCATCAGTAACCTTTATGCTACCGGCAGATATAACTGGTGAGCTGACGCTATACGATCTGGCAGGAAGAAAGATTTCAACCCTGTGGAGAGGCAGCGGTACAGGCTTCATGACTTCATATATTCTGAAAAAGGAAGGACACCCGGCAGGTTTGTATTTTGTTGCGCTTACCGGAGAGAACACCCTTCTGTCTGGAAAGTGCTTTCTGTGGTAAGCATAGAAGTGCGCGGATCAGCCGCATTTCAGCCTCTGCTTACGCCCTCCGCTCCAGGTCAGCTGGAAAGACGATAAATACGGGGAAAAATTCTGTCTTCTGTGTTGGCACCCAGAAGCGTGTCTGACAATAAGCGCGTGTTTTACAGGCGTTTGTGTGGTGTCTGATACCGATGTTGTATTTTCGGTCAGACTCCTTGGCCTCTTCAGGATGAACTGTTGTAACTTTTCGTCTGTGGAATTCAGCCGACATCTGGAATACCAATGCTGGAACCGGTTGCGTTTCCGCTTTTTATCTGACATAGTACTGGGTGATATTTTATATCAACCGCGAAATAGTATCCATAATGGAAGTGCGCAACCAAAATGCTGTGAGCTCTGTAATCGTTTTGCTGTCTGACCGGGTCACACAGCACAGGCATGGAAGGAAACTGAAATGAGGTATTGTGTACACTCTCTTTTCACGGCTGCTCTGCTGCTTGCCTCTGCCGCAAGCCACGGGCAGATCAGCGTAAACTACCAGATCAACACAGACGCAGGGCATCAGGATATTTCTCCGTACGTCTATGGGGTAAACATGATGTCATCCTGCGAGTTCTCAACTGCCAGAAGGATGGGGGGCAACAGGCTGACCGGATTTAACTGGGAAAACAACGCCTCCAACGCAGGAACCGACTACTACAACGCAAGCGACAACTACATCCCATGGAGTCTGGGAGTTTCACCATCAAATTACGGTGTTCCCGGAATATCGTTGACAACCTTTCACAACATATCTCTCGCTCAGGATGATTATTCCCTTCTCACTCTTCCGCTTGCGGGGTTTGTAGCCCGCGACAAAAACGGCACTGTTACACAGGCACAAACGGCACCCTCATCAAGATGGGTAGCTGTTGTGAACAAAAAGACCACACCTTTTTCCCTCGTACCCGACACCACAGATGGCGTTATTTACATAGATGAAATGCTGAACTTTCTTATAAACTCCTACGGAACAGCCAGTTCTTCAACAGGAGTCAAAGGTTACATTATGGACAATGAGCCAAGCCTCTGGTACTACACACACCCGAGGATTCATCCGGCAAAGGTTACTGTGGCAGAACTTATTTCGAAATCAATCGCCCTTGCCGCAACGATAAAGGGCATGGATTCTTCAGCAGATGTTTTCGGGCCGGATCTGTACGGGTTTTCAGCACAGCTGAATCTGCAGAACGCGCCTGACTGGTCGAGCTATTCCGGTACCTACAGCAGGTTTGTAGATGCGTATCTCGACATTATGAGCAATGCATCAGATTCGGTGGGTTACAGGTTGCTTGATGTACTTGACATCCACTGGTATCCGGCGCCTACAGGTGTTTTTGCAGGTGATACTTCTGCCGCTGTCTGCGAGGTTAGAATGCAGGTGCCACGCAGTCTGTGGGACTCTACGTATGTTGAACCCAGCTGGATCGGGCAGTATTACAGCCCTGTGGTGGAACTTGACCACGTGCAGCAGTCGATAGATCAGTATTTTCCAGACACGAAAGTGTCTGTTACAGAATACGGCTATGGAGCGTCAAACCATATTTCAGGGGGAATTGCCCAGGTGGAAGCACTTGGTATTTTCGGTAAATACGGGGTTTACTTCGCTTCCCTGTGGGGAAGCACATCGGGTTACATCACCACTGCATACAATATGTTTACAAACTACGATGGTAGCGGGCACTCCTTCGGAAACACCTCGGTGGCGGCTACCATGAACGACAGGGTAAACACTTCTGTTTACGCGTCAATTGACAACAGCAATCCGGGTTATCTGCATGTTATCGTTACCAACAAGAGTTCCACCGATCAGATAACCGGCAGTTTTCAAATACAGAGTACAAACCAGTATTCATTTGCGGAAGCATGGTACTTCAACCGGTACAGTACAGACATTCACAGAGCAGACGACTTTACCGTATCCGGCAACCAGTTCTCTTACACAATACCTCCCCTCTCTGTCTATCACATCCTGCTGCAGACTTCAAACTCCATCGGAGACGAAACAGTATTCGGCACAGAAGATAAGAATGTGGAGATATTTTTTAACGCCATAGAGAAAACACTGTCTGTCAGACGCATAGGCGGCGGACAGTCAGGAGATGTTGACATATCTGTTTTCGATATTGCAGGCAGAAAAGTGAAGCAGGTGCATGCTGAACTCCGCGACAACACCGTCTGCGTGAATGTAAGTGATTTTTCAACAGGTATCTACTTCGCAACAGCTGTATTCAACAACAGCACTACAACAAAACGGTTTACTGTTCTGAACTGACTGGCTGTTCCCGGTGCACAGGCGGATATCCGCCTGTGCACTGAACACATCGTCTAACGGATAACAGAAAACTTCTTCGAGAATGTGCCGTACGGTGTTACCATTCTGGCAAAGTATATTCCTGTATCAAGATCGCCGAACTGCCTGGTGTAGCTTCCGGCAGAACACACAACAGGTTCTTCACTGTACACACACCGGCCTGTAATATCGAAAAGACAGATCTGAAAACACCCGGACTCGGCAAGTCCGAAACTCATCGTTACAGTGCTTCCGGCAGGGTTGCCTCCTGTACAGGAAATAAACTGCTCCGGTGTGTTCTGTTGTAATCCCAGCGGTGTCCAGCTCAGTGAAACTTCCTTCACCACAGGAAATGTGTCGCAGTTGAAATTCCTGAGCTCAATCATATACTGAAAGAAACGGTCTCCGTCGTTCACCAGTGAAGATATATCAACAGGTGATGTGGCCAGAGTATCTGACCAGTTGCCTAGATCATTCTGATCCCAGGAACTGCGAACCCGCAGATTAACCCAGGTTCCGGAAGGAGCGGTTTGATCCCAGGAAAGCTCACCCCACTGTGAATCTCCTTCAGTATCAAGAATAGAGGATGTAAGCGTGGCACACGTGTTGTACCCCAGAACCCGCCACCATGAGATCAACTCATTTGAAACAGAACCTGCTGCCACATCTACGATTCCATCTCCATCCATGTCTGCGAGAACCATGGATCTTGGGCTGCTGTAGGTACAGATTTGGTGTTCTGCCCAGCCGGCAGCTGATCCTGTGTTCTCCCACACAAGAATTTTGTGCGCGAAAATTGCTGTGGCAGCTATATCCATGTCGCCGTCACTGTCAAGATCATCCACAAGAACAACATGGGCGCCATCAACATCCGACCCAATGATGTGCTTTGTCCATGCGGTTCCTGCTCCATCTGTGTTTTCCCACCAGCAGACCTTGTTCGCTGCAGCTTTGCAGTCGCCGCCTGCCCCTGCAATGTCAATATCTCCATCGTTGTCAAGGTCAGCTGCTTCCGCTGTTCTTACACCGCAGAAATTATCGGTTACCACATGTTCAACCCAGGTTGTTCCGGAACCGGTGGTGTTTTCCCACCATACAATTGACTTGTCAAGAGTTGCTGTAGCAAGAACATCGGCATCACCATCTTTGTCTATATCGTACGCAACAACCGAGTTTGCGGCGTCAAACTGCGAAGCCACAGTTGTTTTCTGCCACGTGGTGCCTGTTCCAGGGTTTTTCCACCAGGCAACTTCGTCTCCGTTCTTTGCGGCACCCAGAACATCTGTCCAGCCGTCTTCATCTATATCAACTGCTGCGAGTGCCTTCACTCCATCAAAAGCAGTTGTTATCGTGTGGCTGTTCCAAACAGTACCTGCACCATCCATGTTCTCCAGCCAGATAACAGTATCACTGTTCTTTGCGGCACCGAACAGGTCTGTGTCGCCGTCTTTGTCTATATCAGACGGCACGGCATCCCAGGCACCATCAAATGACGTTGTAACTTCATGCTCTGCCCAGGATGTGCCCAGACCGTCTGTGTTCTCCCACCAAGTGATCTTGTCCTGCATTTCTGCTGAAGCAATCAGATCCGTGTCGCCATCACCATCCATATCACCTGATCTTACACGAACTGCGTAGTTCTGACTTCCAGGAATCTCAGTGATCTGATCCTGCAGAAAGCCCCACAGCCCCCTGACACTTCCAGGTGCGGTACTGTAGTCAACCCCGTCGCAAACATCGAAAAATGACTCCCACTGGTTGACAGGTCCGGGGATACCAGAGCCCCCGGACCAGTCGGTTTGTGTTGATGAAGCTCCGAAGGAAACAACAGCACACATCAGAACAGTATATATCAGCTGTTTCATCGGCTTCCTCCCATGAACACAACAGGTACCGACACACAGTTTCCACCAGACCGGCATGTACAGAAGTACAAGCCGGGCTCTGCTACGAACACTTCCGCAGTTACTGCGGTTCTTCCTTCCGGGAGAAGCCCCAGATCGCTGTTGTACACAAGCCTTCCATCAACAGAGTAAACAGCAAATACTGCGGTGGCAGACGACGAAAGGGTTACCTCTGCCCGTATAACCCCGCCGCATGGATTCTGAACTGCTGTGATAGATATCTGCCTGTTTTCAGAACCATTGCTCTCTATTCCTGTGTAGGGAGACATATACAGGTACACCAGCCCACTGTCATTTCCCAGCAGAAGGTCTGGGTATCCATCTTCGTTCCAGTCGGTAACAAACGGGCTGGTGTTGTGCCCCAAAGAAATAACACCTGCGGAAGACTCAAGCTGCACAAGTTCTGTAAACACAGGGCTGCCTGCAGTTCCCGTGTTCTCAGCATAGTACACCCCGCCGTTCATCTCCCCGATAATGAGATCGGAGAGACCATCCTGATTCAGATCTGCCATCTGAGGTGTTGCTGCAAACAACTCAACACCGTTGCCGTCAATCAGAACATTCTGCCCTTCCGACAAAACCGGGTTTCCAGCAGAACCAGTGTTAAGAAAAAGAACAACAGAACTGCCGGTTCCTGCTGTCATGCAGCCAAGCACCAAATCGGGAAGCCCGTCGTTGTTCCAGTCGGTAACCAGGGGAGCAACAGTCATTCCGCCGTTGATGTAAACACCGTTCGCCTTGAGATCATCCATCTCGGCAAGGCTGTCGGCAGTGACAGCGGTGTATAGTTTTACCCTTCCCCAACACTCTCCTACAATAAGGTCATTGAGACCGTCATTGTTCCAGTCCACTACCTGTGGATTTCTGGCTCCGGTTTTGGGTCAACAGTAACCCTGAGTGTGAATATCAAACCCGTCTGCCTGCAGGTAGGTAAATGAAGAAAACGCCGGCAGTGCGTTTGACCCGGTGTTTTCGTAGAATCTTAAAAGACCGTAGGTTGTTCCAGTGATGGTTTCAACATCTGCAACAACAAGGTCTTTACGCCCGTCCCCGTTCCAGTCTGTCACCATGGGCGAACTGATTGATCCGGCTTTAAGAGTGTCACCGCTGCAGTACACAACGGTTCCGTCTCTGAACACCGGGAAAGCAGTCGCTGCCAAAGGCAACACAAGGAGCACAGCACATAGTATCAGTTTCACCATACGCCTCCTTTCTGTAGTAAATCTGAGTAGAAATACCGTAAATATATATCAGTATTGTATGAATTAACAAAACAACACAACAAATCTGTTGGAAACACCTATGCGGCAACTGTGTTGCAAAACTCCCCTTCGCCGCAAACACAGCCTGCGAAGGGGAGTTTCCTTTATCTCTGAGTTGTCAAGCTCTGTGTATCATGTGTGAACAAGAAGCTTGATCGAGAATATACATTGAGTCTAGTAACCGGCCTTGATAGCTCCCCATGAAAGGTTCTGAAGAGCCGCAGGTGAATTGTCTTCAATCACCATGAACATGTTCACCGGATCCTGCCCCAGTGAAGAACCGGTGTACCAATCATCTGAACCGTGCTTACCGTATGACTCGGAACCGGTAACAACGGTGTTCATAATACTGTACATGTCTCCACCGGCGTTTCTGCCAACAGCCGCCCAGTATGTCTGCCCTGCTGTGAGATTAACATAACCCGATTCCGGCAGCACACACGCAACCTCGAATATGTAATATTTGGCAAACTTAACACCTGTGTTTGTCTGAGTAACAGAAGCAGGCTGCCCCAGCCACAGCAGGTCACCAGGCCCTTCAGTACCATTGGCGTAGAAGGACACATCAAGTTCCGATGCCGAAGGCAGTGGCGGAACTGTGGAAAAGAACCAGAAAGAAACATCGGTAATGCAGCAGTCTGACGGGGGAACAAAGTCATCTGCAGCGTAGTAGGTGCTGCAGGCATACGGTGCATGATATGCCATGGTTCCCTGGATGAAAGCATCAGAGTAAATAGCACTTCCTCTTTCTGAATCCCTCTGAAGATAAAGATCGGAAACACTGTCTGATGAAAAGGCAATAGAAGCCACCACAATAACCACCAACAAATATCTCATAAGTAACACCCCCTATTACAGCAGACAGGTAGAAGCAACAGCCTGCCAGCACCTCTGCGCCAAGCTCGAAGCGGCCCCGGCACAGTTTATATTTGTTACCTCCCACAGGGTAACTAACCCGAGCACCCAGCCGTTTATACAGTCAATAGCTCCAGGTGTCAAGCAAAATAATGAGAATACTGATGCAGGGCCGAGACTTGATGTTCCAATCTGATTGAGCGCAAAAACTGATACTGAAAGTTTACCTTACTCTGGTTACCACTCTGGAAATGTCTTTGAAAATCACGGCAGCAAACAACAGGAGCAATAGCATTATTCCAATGTGCTGTGCTACCTGAACCACCTTTGCCGATGCCGGTTTCCTTCTTATACCTTCGTAAAGAATGAACAGAAACTGACCACCGTCAAGAATCGGAAGAGGAAGTAGGTTGAAGCCCATTATAGCCAGAGAGAAATACGCGATAGTTTCAAGGAATCTTGAAAGGCCGAATCCAGCCTGTTGCCCCAGTGTTTCCGCAACGAAAACAGGGCCCCCGGACATTCTGATAAGCTCTGCTGGTTTAACAGCCATCTGAATCAAGCTGGTAAAAAACGTTCCGGCACCATCAAGAGCAGCCCGAATGCTAACGGTAAAAGCCTTCGCAAACGGCAGCTTCATGGTTTCTGTTTCGCCAAGAGATGTTACACCAATTATGCTTCTTCCTTCATAATCCATAGGCTCTATCCATGCTGTATCCACCACTGCACTTCTTACAAACACGACTTCGAGAAACCTGCCGTCAAATTGCGATATCTCATGCTGCAGTTCGGAAAAATCTATAACTGGTACAGAATTAACAGAGATTATGCTGTCTCCGGATCTGATACCTGCCTCGTACGCAGGCATGCCAACAGTCGATTCAACGATGGTTGGCAGCAGAGGAGTAAACCCGGGGACACTGTCTGGGGAGAGATCGAAGGGAACCAGAAGAGTTTCGTCACCGCGCTGAACCTGAAATTCTCCGGTGCTGTGCTGTTCCACCAGTTCGTAAAGAGCCGTCCAGTTTTCTACCGGTGTTCCTGATACCTTCAGTATCTTATCACCTGTTTCAAGCCCGTCAATGTGAACGGTTCCCACTGTGGTGGCAACCACAGGAACTTCAGTACCCACAACTCCCAGAACAACAAACATCAGAACTGCTGCAAGAACAAGGTTCATAGCCGGTCCTGCTAGAACAACAAGTGCCCGTTTCCACCACGCCACCAAAGACGCATCTTCCGTACCTACACCGAGGTTCACCTTTACGTAACCGCCGAGCGGTATAGAACCGATACAGTATTCAGTTTCCCCTGCCTGCTTCCGAAATACAAACGGTGGAAAACCTATGCTGAACCGCTCTACAGGAAGCCCAACCGCCTTCGCCACCCAGAAATGCCCTAGCTCATGGAAGAACACAATCATTCCAAGGCCAACAACAACAGCTACAACAGAGAGCATATACGATCTACCGCCTTTCGGGCACTTTTTCGTGCAGTGGAATCCGCCTGCATAATGTGATCAAAATCTACTACAGGCTCGGGCTTCGTAAGATTTGTTACCTCTTCAATAACCTCTGCAATCGCTCCAAATGGTATTTCTTTCTTCAGAAATGCATCAACTGCAATTTCATCGGCAGCATTGGCTGCAACGGTAACTGTACCCCCGGTGTCAGCAGCAGCAAGAACAGCATAAAATGCCGGATAACGGTTACTGTCCATGGGAAGAAATGAAATATTTCCCCAGTCGACCGGGTTCTCTGATGCAACAGCATAAGCGGGAAGCTTCGGGTAAAGCAGTGCCCATGCAATGGGAATTTTCATGTCGGGCAGCCCTAGAAGAGCCTTCCAGGCTCCATCAGCAGATTCAATCAGAGAGTGAACAATGCTGCTTCGGTGAACAACCACATCCACGGGAATACCCGGGAAAAGCGCTCTGGCCTCAATAACCTCAAAAGCTTTGTTTACCATGCTGGCGGAATCAACAGTAATTCTTCCACCCATTTCCCATGTGGGGTGCGCAAGAACCGTTTCCGGAGATGCATTATAGATGAGATCAAGCGGTGTGTCCCGAAGGGATCCGCCTGAGGCGGTAAGCATTATTCTTCTGACTTGTCTGAACTCTCCCTGCAGACATCTGAATACAGTACTGTGCTCACTGTCTACAGGAATAACCAGACCATCAGACAGGTGCTGTTTCAGCAGATCACTTCCCACCACAAGGCTCTCTTTGTTCGCAAGCGCGAGAGGTATCTTTCTTTCCTGAGCCATAAGGCTGGCCTTCAACCCCGCACTTCCAACAATTGCGTTCAACACAATGTCGGCATCGTCCATCGCGCGAGCCAGTACATCGGTTTCGCCACCTTCAGAAGTGGCGGCAGAATAAGAAGGAGAATACCTGCCAGCCTGCTGCAGAAGCTTGTCAACAGAAGAGCTGCACACTATAGAGTGAAGCATCAGCTCACCGCTTTGCTCAATAACCTCAAGAGCCTGGCTGCCTACAGATCCCGTTGAGCCAAGAACCGCCACCCGCCTGCTCATTATAAGATTATTCCAAATAGGTGCAGCACAACCACAGCAACAGGCGCCACAACAACAGCACTATCGAATCTGTCAAGAATTCCTCCGTGACCAAGCAGAATATTGCTGGAATCCTTAACTCCGGCATCTCTTTTAAGTGCAGACTCAAACAGATCTCCGTACACCCCGGCAATACCTCCGGCAAATCCCAGAACAAGCAGCGGAATTAGTGGAATATCTGTGAAATACCCGGCCGAGAGAGCACCGGCAATTGACCCGGCAAGACCACCGAAAAGACCTTCCCATGATTTTTTGGGGCTGACGCGGGGCATAAGTTTGTTTTTCCCCATGGAAACGCCTACAAAGTAAGCTGCACTGTCTCCCACCCAGCAGATCGCGAGTACCACCAGAATTACCCATGGCCCCATACTTAAGAACAACCTGCCCATAAGCCCAAAACCCATGGCGTAAAGAGAGGCTAGCCCAGCTGTACCGGCAATGCGTCTTCTTGAGTGCACCGGGCCTGAGCTGTGAAGTATGCTTACCGCAACTGCCGCACCGGGCAGGACGAGAGCAGGCATCTGCAGAGCATGATTGACTGCAATAAAATATGTACTTACGCCTGCAAAAAACGCCACAAGCACTCTGGAAAATCCTTTAAGTTCGTGAGAAACACATATTGCGGTGGATTCGTACCCTGCCAGCAGGGCAAGAGACGAGAACAGAAACACTCCCCACAAGACCGGAAGCTTGAAAAGAACAACAAGAAACAAAGCGATACCAGGAATGGCTATCAAAAGGCGGCCCGGGAGTTTGGGGAATACCATATTCTACTTGAGCCCCCCGAATCTTCTCTTTCTTGCTCTGAATTCATTCAGAGAATCTCTTAGTTCTTCTGCATGAAAATCGGGCCATAAAACCGGAGTAAAAACGAACTCGCTGTAAGCCGACTGCCAAAGAAGAAAGTTCGAAAGCCTCTGCTCACCGCTGGTTCTGATAATAACATCAGGATCAGGTATGTCTGGATTATACATACTGTTTGAAATTGTTTCCTCGGTAATACTGGAAGGACTGAGCTCTCCTGATGCAATTTTTTCTGCTATAACAGAAAAAGCATCGCAGATTTCCGCGCGGCCGCCGTAACTGAGAGCCAGAACAAGATTGAGGCCTGTATTGGCGGAGGTTCGCTGTACAGCGGATTCCAGATCACTACGGGGCCCTTCAGGAAGATCATACAGGCGCCCGGAAGTTCGAAGCCTTACGTTCTTGCGGTGAAGCTCATCTATGTTCCCTTTTATGAATCTGCTTAGCAATTTCATAATAAAGTTTACTTCCGCCCGGGGCCTCGACCAGTTTTCTGTTGAAAATGCATACAGAGTAAGGTACTGTATACCGGCTTCTCCGCAAACCTCAACGGCATCATGAATAGATTTCTCAGCCGCGGTGTGCCCTTTAATACGGGCAAGGCCGCGCTTCCGTGCCCACCTGCCGTTGCCATCCATAATGATGGCTATGTGCTTCAAACCAGGTTCGGCATCAGATTTCAAGAATATCTTCTTCTTTGAGTTTAAGAAGCCTGTCTATTTCCTTTACCGCTTTATCAACCACAACCTGAACCTCTGTTAAAGCTTTCTTTTCCTGGTCTTCTGTTATCTCGCCGCTTTTCTTCGCCTTCTTCAGGGAATCGTTTGCATCCCGGCGGATATTCCTTATGGCGGTCTTACCAACTTCAGCCAGCTTCTTCACATGCTTTATCAGGTCTCTGCGACGCTGATCACTTAGCTTCGGAATAGGAATTCGTATAACAGGCCCGTCTACATTTGCCCGAAGACCCAGATCACTTGCTTCTATGGCCTTTGCAATAGCTGACGCAGTGGAAGCATCCCAAGGCTGAATAACCAGAAGCCTTGGTTCAGGAGCACTGATACCTGCAACCTGCTTAAGGGGAAGTTTGTCTCCCCATACCTCAACCCGGATGTTATCCAGAAGAGCAGGGCTGGCCTTGCCTGTTCTTACAACAGACATTTCTCTGGACGTGTTGTGCATGGTTTTCTCTGCGCGTTCCTCCAGATCAAGAAGTATTTCATCAAACATTATTATTCCCCCTTCACAACCGTACCCAAACTGTGGTCCCTGAGGACCTTCACAAAATTGTATGGATCTGTAATATCGAATACAACTATCGGAAGAGCATTTTCTCTGGCCACGGCAACAGCCGCAGCGTCCATAACCTGAAGATCCCGGCTCAGAACCTCTCTGTAGCTTAACTGGCTGAATCTTCGAGCATGAGGGTTCTTCTCGGGATCAGCATCGTAAATACCATCAACCTTGGTTCCCTTGTACAGAACAGTACAATCGGTCTGTGCTGCTCTTAACGCTGCGGCAGTGTCTGTTGACAGAAGCGGATTCCCCGTTCCGCCAGCAAAGAAAACAATGTTCCCTTCAGCAAAAAGAGTTTTCGCCCGGATCGCTGAAAACAATTCAGCCCCTGCCTCCGGTACCGGAATAGCAGAAAGCACGGCAGCTCTGCCACCGTGCTTCTCAACCGAATCGGATACTGCCAGACAATTCATCACTGTGGCGAGCATCCCTATATAGTCTGCCTGTGTTCTTGTGAAAGCGGAAAGCTCTCTGCCTCTGGCAAAATTCCCGCCACCTGTCACAACCCCAAGCTGATACCCAGCTGAAGCAACCTCAACAAGAACTTCAGCGATTCTGAAGACGGTATCACGGTGAAATCCACTTCCGACAGAACCTGCCAGAACCTCTCCACTCAGCTTCAGTAGAACCCGGGGAGCTTTACCGGATCCGTCATTCATACTAACCGCCTATCTGAAAACGCGCAAACCTATTGATAACTGTGTTCTCTCCTATTTTAGCAACGATAGCCGACAGTGCATCTGCGACTTTGCCTGTTTCAGAGTCGTGTACCCATTCCTGATCGAGAAGGCATATCTCACTGTAGAACTTATCCATTCTGCCTTCAACAATCTTTTCTTTAATATTCTCTGGCTTGTTAGATTCTGCAAGCTGCTTAAGAAGAAACTGCTTCTCGTCCTCTACCTTGTCGGCAGGCACATCCCCGCGTGACACATATTCCGGTGCTGCTGCAGCAATGTGCATTGCCACAAGTTTGCAGAAATTCCTGAAATCGTCTGTGCGGGCAACAAAGTCTGTCTCGCAGTTGATTTCCACAAGAACACCAAGCTTGCCTGGCCCGTGGATGTAAGAGAACACAAGACCCTCATTGGCCTGTCTTGATGCCCTCTTGGCCGCGACCTTAACACCCTGTTCACGGAGATATTTAAGCGCAGCCTCTATATTGCCGTCAGCTTTATCGAGCGCTTTCTTGCACTCCATCATTCCGGCACCTGATATTTTTCTTAGTTCTTTTACTGACTTTGCGTCAACAGCCATATCTATTCCTCCTCGCTCCCGGCAGCTTTCACTTCGGGCTTCTCTTCAGTGGGAACCTCCGCTTTCGCCGGAGCTTCTGCTTTCGCAGGAGCTTCTGCCTTCGCAGGAGCTTTCGCTTTTACCGGAGCTTTTCTTCTCTCTGTCTTTGGTTTTTCCTGCTGCACAGGCGGTTCTACATCACGGCGCTTTCTGCCCTCGGCCCCAAGCAGAGCAGCATCGGCAAGAGCCCCTACGATCAGGTCGATAGATTTGATTGCGTCATCGTTTGCAGGAATGGGATAGTCAACTTCTGTGGGGTCGCAGTTGGTATCTACCAGGGCAATACACGGAATGTTGAGCTTTTTTGCCTCTTTAACGGCAATGGATTCCTTCTTGATATCTACAACTATCACTGCACCCGGGATACCCTTCATGTGCCTGATACCCATAAGATACTTGTTGATTCTCTCCATCTCGCGGGTTTTCTGCAGTATTTCGCGCTTTTTAAAACCCTGGGGCCAGCCCTTCTTCTCCATGTCTTCAAGTTCCTGAAGACGCAGAATACTCTTGTAGATGGTATTGTAGTTGGTAAGTGTTCCACCAAGCCAGCGTTCAGTCATGAAGAACATTCCCGACCGTTCGGCATGCTCCCTAACACTCTCTCTTCCCTGCTTTTTCGTAGCAACAAAAAGAACGTCCTTGCCTCCTGCAACAATTTTGCTGACGAGATTGATTGCGTCTTCAAGGTTTTTCTGAGTTTTTTTCAAGTCGATGATATGGATACCGTTTCTTGCCATGAAGATATAGTTCTTCATACGCGGGTTCCATCTCTTCTCCTGGTGGCCGAAGTGCACACCGGCCTCCAGCAGGTCCTGAATTGAGGGGATCTGCATCTGAATTATCCTTTCGGTTCTGCCTCCGATGGAAGCGGGTACCATCCTTTTAGGACACC
>CAZRXU010000013.1:0-38660 GCA_964604135.1 uncultured bacterium
CTACCTTACATAATTCTTTCTTTCGGGTGGTGCTGGATTGCAATGGGAATAGATTTTACGCGTGTACTCAGGATGGGAAGAACTGTCTGGATACCTGCTGCAGCACTGTTTTTGCTGATGATGTTGACAAAACCATTGATTTCCCCAAATCTGGTGATCCCGATTGAAGTAGGACCGTGGTATTTTTCCAAGACCGCACAGCTGTATGACTGGAGCATACCCGGTTCCCTGCCTGTAACGCATCTTGCAGGTCTGGCAGCTATTGTTTTGCTTGCAACAGTTACAGCTTTGAAAAGATTGCCTCGGGCGGTTCGAATGGGGGCTTTTCTTACTGTAGTCGGATTTGCTCCGTTTCCTTTTGTTTGGGTGCAGCGTACTTTCCTATGGCTTCCTGTTGCAGGTCTCTGTCTCATTGTCGCTAGAATTGTTTACTGGCCGTTTTCTAAAGGAGCACGGAAATTGCAGGCGCTCAGGATTGCGTTTGCTGGGATACTGGTTATCATGGCCGCTCTCTGGGGCTATAGAAATGGAAGTAAGAGTGTTGATGTTCCCGTTGCCTTCAAACTGGGAGTTGAGTGGCTCGCTGGAAATCAGGACGGTCCGGAATATTTTAGTGAGCCCGTTTTACATGAGATTCCCGCCCTTGTCTCGGTACTTGCTGTTAATGAAGAGGAACAGCAAATTACTAGAAAGAGCCGGAAATACTTCGAGCAATTACTGCAACTTTACACAATGAATGCAGATGCTTCCGTTGTGTGGCAGGAGTATCCGTAGCAGATCAGAATTTCGAGGGCAGAAAGTATATTGATGCCATGGGATCCTGGGATCCTGGTCATTAAATCAGGAGGAGCATGAACGAAATGAAAGTTGTCGGCACTTACAGCAGTAGATACGAGGCGGAGATGGCCCGTGGGCTTCTTCAGGAACAGGGAATACAGTCAATCATATCGGCTGATGACTGTGGTGGTCAGCTCATGGGACTCTCTCCGATACTGAAGAATGGTGTAAAACTGATGGTTGGCGGGGAAGACAGAGCAAAGGCCTTTGAGATTCTTGAAGTTCTTGAAGAAAAGCAGCAGCTGGAGGATTAGCTCTTTCCTCGATCAACTATTTCCTGTTGTCCGGTGCAGGCAGCGAACAAAACAGCTGTATCTGAGTATACATAGTATCACTAACAGAAAGGTACACTATGGGTATTCCTGTTGTTCTTGCAGTTGCCCTTATATCTATTCCGCAGAGCGATGATTCTATTGTTGCTGGAACTGACTCATCGGGTGTTATTGATTCCATAATTGCCCAGGCCGTTTCATATCTCGGAGTCCCGTATGTTTACGGGGGAACTGATGAGAGCGGTTTTGACTGCAGTGGTCTTGCATACAGGGTATTCAACGACAACGGTATTGAGCTGCCGAGAACAGTTACGGCAATAGGAGAAATGGGGGTTGCAGTGAGCAGGGACAGCCTTCAGCCGGGGGATCTGATTATTTTTCACAATCCTACACACACCGGTATCTATATCGGGGAGGGTGAGTTCATCCACTGTTCTTCCTGGCAGGACAGGGGTGTGGTCATTACAGAAATAACACAATCGAATTACGCAAGACGGTACTTTGCAGCAAGAAGAGTTGTCTCAGAGTAACACAGATCATGGGATTCGAGTATCATTGGGTTGCGCGATCTGGAATACTTTTGTTTATGAAGGGAAATCAAATTGGCTGATTCCGTTCAGGAATACAAACTGATGATACCTGTTCTGGTCAATCGCGGAGATTCGCTCGTTGACAGAAATGTGGTTCTGGGAGTTTTATGGCTGGTTTCTGTAATGGCATTCGGCATTCCTCTTTGGATAATGGTTGCTGCTGATCTTCCTTTTGGGCTGAAAACGGGTATTTTCATAGGTATGCAGCTGGCTGGGCTGTTGGTGTATATCCCTCTATTATTCTGCTACAAAAACAGAGGTTTTCTTGCCGTTTCGGAAGGAGATTCATTTTCCTGGGCGATTTACAGAAGAAGAACCGTGTCCTGGAGCAGAGTAACAGGAGCTTCTATAATTCCACTCAGAAACAGAGTTGGTGAAATTCCTTCAATCAGTTTTCAGCTTGAAGTGGAAGGCATGAGGAAGCCGGTCAAGCTTCATATGAAAGCAGGGTCCGGTGAGTTGTTCAAGGAAGAACTCAAGCAGAGGTCAATACACTATTAGCCTGTAGTGTATTGGGAAGCGAATACACGGCTGGGATCAAGAGCGGTTTTTCCCAAAGTATTGCAGTAAAGCATTCGTGGTCAGTAAAGAATAGAAGGCAGTTTCCACACGAATTCTGACTTGATCCTACGGCGTAGCTGCACAGCGCTTATTGCCAGACACACTCTTAGTCTTCGGCAAGTACAATTATCATATCTTCTTCAGAGAACACGATATTTTTACTCTTGTCTGGATTAACCACCACACCATACCCCCTGCCGGAGTTGCTTCTGTGTGCGGTTATTCTGTATCCGATTGCGGTTTCGCCAAGTTCAGATGCACTGGCAACCACGGTGTAAAAGTTTACAGGTACTTCGCAGGAAATGTATCTTCGCGCAGGTTTCAGATAGATTTCAGAGCCATCCGGGTCAAACATTTCCCAGAACAAATAGCTGAGATCTTTGTTTTCCGATATTTGTGCAAGCAGAAGACTTAGAAGTTGATCACTTACTATGTAGTCGTCAGCTCCCGATATTTCTGCAAGAATTCTGTTGCGGACATCTCTCATCTCGCTGATAAGAGAGAAGTGGCTTTCGAGTTTGTCTGCTATGTCTCTGATGTGCAACAGGGTCATCAAGGTAAGGGCATCGGCTGATTGAACGTCAAGACTGTCAGAGTAGCTGAGAATAATAATATGGTCGTATTGCTGAATAGAGAGGCTTTCAAGAAGTTTGCGGTCGGAAGTGTTTCCCTGTATGAACTGTATCGTAAGATTCTGAAGATCTGCCGGTGGCTCAGGATTGCAAAGGGCGTGGTCTGCAACCAGAGTGAGGCTGGAATCTGCTGGCAGGTAGCTGGAAAGCTCTCTGATTATTATAGACGCTCTCCAGTTCCATCCCAGCATAATAATTTTGCCAGGTTCAGTAGCTTTGTCTGCGACATGAAAAACCGCTGCCATGTTTGTCTCAACAGAGTTTTTACCCGAGAGAACAACTGTGTCGTCATCTTCCGACACTGCGATAATTGAATCACCTTCTTTAATTACCGTATTCATAGCAGGGTTAAGAACCGGCAGTTTCCCCTCGGGCTTCAGGCCAATCACGCTGCTCGTTTCATATTTAAGAAGTGCCTCACTGTAAGATAGGCCGGCAAGCTGTGGTTCCTGTTGAAAATAGATTTCGTCTCCGTCGTAGTCTAGAAGCTCCTGATAGATAATCGAAAGACCGGACTGAAGGCATGTCTGCGCAGCCATTCTGGCAATTATATCTCCGGCAAGTATCACTTCAGCCTGATCGCCTCCAACTATTTTTGCAGCCTGGATGTTATCGGGGTTGTTGATCAGGGCAACCATGTGAATGGGCATTTCCGTGTCTTGGGAATTGCTGTTAATCGCAAGCATAATCTTGATTACTTCAGGGTCTGGATTGCTTGAGTCTGCTGAAAGAATGATTATGGATTTTGAAGTATGAAGGCTCATAAGATCAAGATCGCCAGGCTCCACAGGTTTGCCTGTTCTGCAGACCACTCTGGTGTTGGCAGTGTCTGGAACTTTGCTTCGTATTTCGTCCTCCATTTCAATTTTGTCTTTGTCGGCCATAATGGCAACACAGGGGTTTTTCTGGTTCTCGTTTGCAATGGAAAGCTCCGAGATAATAGTAAAAACCTGTTGTGACCAGCCCAGAATCACAGTGTGGCCTGTTTCCACCACTTTGGAACGGCCCTTTCGCAGTGAATCAAGACGGGATTCAAGCCCAGTTGTAAGTATACCTATAAGTGCGCTGAAAATGAATATACCGCCGAAGGTTACAAGAAGCATGCTTAACAGAAACCCGGGATTTCCCTGATCTCCACCGATTGTTCCAGGGTCTATGGTTCTCATAAGGCTCATCCAGAGCAGCGTGGGAAAACTCTCGTTTTCAGGTGCAATTCCGGCTACAAGGATAATTGCAGAGAAAATCAGAATGAGTACAGTAGAAAGCATACCAAGCCAGATAATAAGACCTGCAGTACCCCGGGACATCATGGTATCGAATGCGTATCGGAACCTATCTTTGCGAGAAAACCTGCTGCTCATGCGCCTCTCCCCGGTTTTAATGAAATTTGTACCCAGATGCTGAAATTAACCGTTCAGCATTGCAGAAGCAATTCCCCTGTCCCGGCACACATCAAAAAACGACTCCAGATCTGATCTGGATAGGATGCTTTTCCTGATGGACTGTGATTCTATTCTGGAAAGATGAGACTGCAGTAATTCCAGAGTTTTCTTCAATACACCGGCTGCCTCCTCCGGCTCGTTTTCTTTTTCAAGAGCCTTGAAAAGGTTCCAGTGCATAAACACAATCTCACCTGGGCTTGTGCTCTCCGATATGGTAATGGATTGCTTTATCATTTCAGTAGCTCGGTGAATGCTTTCGGGATCATCTTTCGTAAGGCTCAGCAGCACACCTTCCAGATGCAGAATAGTGCTTTGATTTGTGGCTCCGGGATCTGCATTAACCACTTCTGCAAGAATTTCACTGCTTCTCCGGTAGTCCCCCATGGCCAGATGAGCCTTTGCCATGTTCAGCTTTGAGCAGTGCTTCATTTCCACGAAGCCAAGCTCTTCGAATATCAGAGAGGCATTCAAAAAATACTCTGCAGCTCTGCTGCCCTTGCTTTTTACTGTAGCCAGTTTTCCAAGCCCCAGCTGACCGTAGGCCATGCCCAGTCGGTTGTCGATTTTGCTGTTAAGCTCAATGTACATTTGGAAGTATCTTTTTGCAAGATCCAGCATGTTGAGGTGTGTGTAGGTTTCAGCGAGGTTGTAGTAACCTATGGCAAGCCCCAGCTGGTCACCCAGCTGGCCGTTTAGTTTAATAGTTATTTTCAGACTGTCAAGCATTGTATTGTAGTCACCACTTTGCGCATAAAGACCGTGCATGTTGTTCATAATCAGAGCCTCGCCCAGTGTGTCTTTTTCGCGGATGCATATTTCAAGACCTTTTTGGTATTTTTC
Organism: uncultured bacterium; assembly: GCA_964604135.1. Classification (GTDB taxonomy): domain Bacteria; phylum Fermentibacterota; class Fermentibacteria; order Fermentibacterales; family JCC-6; genus Sabulitectum. Next base: position 5,175 of record CAZRXU010000013.1, read on the forward strand.
TAGAGCTGTTACCCTGGAACCTGCTTCAGTTTCTATGTCTGCCAGCCTGGCGTAGTACATACCCTCCAGAGCTTTATCAATTCCATCCTCTTGTCTGTCCAGAAGTTCCCTGGCTGTTTTCAGATTTTTCCGGGCATCGTTCTGTTTGTACTGAAGAAGGTTTATAAAGGATATTTCAAGCAAGGCACCGACCATGTTGTTGATAATGAAGCCGTTGAGCTCAGATGCTTCATTCCCAACAATAATAGCTTTGTTGAAATATCGTAAGGCATTTGGGTAGTCGCTTTTGCGTTTGTAGTTTCTGCCAAGCCTGTGATATATCGCGCATATATCCATGGGGTTGTTTGTAAGTGATATGGCCTTTACAAGGTGTTCCTCAGCGAGATCTGCTCTGCCTGTGATAGAGTAGAGTATGCCGGTGTTGATATGGGCTTTGAGATAGGTTTTCGGGTTGGCAGTTTCTTGAGAGACCCTGTTCAGGTACTCTTGATACCAGTGTATGGATTCAGAATGATGCCCCTGGGAGTATGTTGTATCGGCGGCTTTTATCGCGTATTCAATTGCCCTGTGGCTGTTCCGGCTTTTACAGAAATGACGGGCTGTTTCCGTAACCACACTGTCTGTTTTCGCGTACTCGCTGGCGGCCAGAAAGCTTGCTGCTTTCTCGTGAAGCAGCTGCCGGAGGGAAGGAGATATTCTGGAAATTAGAAGACTTCTCATTACTCCGTAAGTGAAGGAATATCTTTTCCCGTCATCGTTCAATAGCCCCATGCCAACAAACCTGTCAAGTGTCTCTGCCAGGTTGTATTCGCCTCTTGAAGTTAGTTCGCAGAGCAGCTTAAGGTCTAGAAGAGTTCCTGCCAGTGCAGCTCTCTTTAGAATAGACAGTTCATCTTCGCTGCAGCTGTCGAGCATTATTTCTATAACAGAGGATATGTCATCGGGAAGCTCCTCTTCCTCTGGTTCTTTCCAGAGGCAGACTTCCCCTTTACCTACACTCAGATATCCGAGTTTTAACCCCCAGCTGATCAGTTTTCTCAGGAACAGGGCATTGCCGCCGCTCTGGTGCATCAGATAGTTCTGCACCTCATCCGGAATAGCCGGTGTTTTCATTGCGAAGAAAACCATTGTTCTTACATCCGGCTGGTTAAGAGGCTCAAGATGAATTCTCTTCGACGGAACGCTGGTCCAGGCAGGTTTCAGGTACCTGAATATGCCCTTATCTCTGCTTACCGCAATGTACAGAATATTTGCGCCGGGCGCCGTGGAGACCACTTCAGCAATGAACTGGATACTTCTCGCAGAAGCCCAGTGCAGATTATCCAGAACAATTAAAAACGGAGTTATCATGGATATTTCTTTTAGAATCAGGCCCAGATCGTGGCGGAAACGGGCTTTCTGCTCTTCCGGAGTCGCTGTTACTGTTCTATGATTTGCCGCAAAACTGAACTCTGAAAGCTGTTCTGATGTGGTATGCTCAACTGTTCCTATATTGTTTTTGACAGCGGAGAGCTGGTCTTCTGTAATGTACTCCAGCGCTTTTCTGATAGTGCTGACTACAAGAAAACTGTCTTCCTGATAAACCGGATTAGAATCTGTTGTAAATATTGGAATATTTTTAAACTGAGAGTAGTTAAGAAGCTCTTCAAGAAGCTTGGATTTTCCCGTACCTGTAAAACCCGTTAGCAGGCAAAATCTGGCTGAATCCCCTGTTGCATCGTTTACCAGCTCACGAAGCTGGTGGAGTTCATCTCTTCTTCCCACCATGTGAGAAAAATCAGGTTCCACCTCCCTGAGGAATTCCAGATCATCTGCCAGAACAAACCTGCCCCTTCCAGTTTCCTTTGCGTGATACAGCGCCTGGTCTGCCATGGAGATAAGGCTGGAAAGCTGGAAGTCATCAGGTTTACTCTGGGCAATGCCCATGGAAATGCTGATTTTCAACCCGCCGGGAAATTCTCTTTTCCTGAGCTCGAAAAGAAGTCGCTGGGCAAGGTCAAGAGCACTGTCGCCGCTGGTGTCCGGAAGGATTACGATGAATTCGTCACCACCGAATCTCAGGGCCTGATCGCCTTTCTTTAAGTTGTATCTGATAGTTTGACCTACGTGTGACAGCAGGTCATCTCCGGTAAGATGACCGTATATATCGTTCACAAGTTTGAAATGGTCGATATCCAGTATTACAAGCGACCACGGATGTTTTCTTGCTGAGAACCGCACATTCATATCCGGCAGTACTGACCTGTCGTTAAGACCCGTAAGAGGGTCGATCCCGGTTCCATTCATCCGCATATTCATCGATCTACCGGCTGTGTTTCTGAACGCATTGTTCCGCAGTCCCTTTGAAAATGTTGATATTTGTGTACCTACTGTAAAGCATATTTCATTCCAGAGACGAGAGCGGAATTATAGATGATAATATGGAGCTAACAGCAATTGCAGATGACCAAAACAGTAGGCAGACATGAAAATGCAGTACCGGCTGTTGTTATTTTCCGATGTTACGGTGTAGTATTGCGTGTGAAGCAGCACGTTTAAGGAGTACCATTTGTTTGAGTACAAAAGACCTTCAACATATCTGATCGGGCTTTCCCTTGTTCTTCTATGTCTTGGTTTTGTCATGGCTTACTACGTTCATACAACGGTTTCGAACTTGAAGTACGATGCAAAGATAATCAACGAAACCGGGGTTATCAGAGGCTCTATACAGAGGGTAACCAAACTGATCATTTCCCGTTCTCCTGAGTCTCCCGATGCAATACTCAACGATATCGGCGGGTTGTTCGATCATTTTATCTCTGAATGTGGCGGGAACAGGCACGGCGAAGTTCATGATGTTGTGTATCAGGGGATTGTGCAGCTGCAGGAGAAGTGGTACTCTCTGGAAATACTGCTAACGGAATTCAGAGATACTCCCTCAAGGCAACTTGAACTTAAAATAGTAGCGGAAAGTGAGTTGTGCTGGTCTGCGGCAGACTCGGTTGTTTTTGCCGCGCAGTCTGCAACAGAATGGAAGGTGGGGAGATTCAACCACTTCTACAGAATCCTCATACTGAATGCAGTTACCGCCATTCTGGTCATTCTTAATGTTGTTTTGTATGTGCGGAAAAAGCTGGAGTTTGAGTCATCCCATGACTCCGTCACCAACCTTTTAAACAGAAGATCCTACGACAGCACGATCAAATCTGAAATCGCTAGAAGCACCAGGTATCACTCGAAACTCTCTCTGATACTGTTTGATGTGGATAATTTCAAGCGAATTAACGATACCTTCGGGCACGGAGCTGGTGACAGGGTTCTGGCCGAGCTGGCACAGGAAGTAAGTAGCACCGTTCGGGCAACAGATGAGGTTTTCAGGGTAGGGGGAGACGAGTTTGCCGTAGTTTGCCCTGAAACAGAAGTCACAGGTGCATTTCAGCTGGCAGATAAGATCAGAAAAATAATACAGCAACGCTCTGCAGCATCCGGGATTGCCTGCACTGTAAGCCTCGGGGTTACAGAGTACCAGCCCGGAGTTTCACCAAAAGAATTCTATCGGAGGGCCGATCAGGCTCAGTATTTGGCAAAAAACAGTGGAAGAAACCGCGCAGAAATCTGGGGCTGACATCACCTGCTACTTTCTCTTGCCTTTTAATTTCGTCCAGGAATCTCTCAGTGTGATGGTTCTGTTGAAAACCATGTTCTTCGGGGTTGAATCTGGATCAATACAGAAGTAACCCCTTCGTTCAAACTGACATGTAAACCCCGGTTTTCTGTTCTTCATGTGGTCTTCCACCATGCAGTGAATTGCAGTATTCAGGGAATCGGGATTAAGAGAGGATGTGAAGTCTGTTCCGTTTTTGGTGTCCATGGGGTTTTCCGTGCTGAACAGACGATCGTAAAGCCGTACTTCCACAGGAAAACTGTGCCTGGCAGACACCCAGTGAAGAGTTCCCCTTACCTTTCTTCCGTCAGGGGCATTCCCGCCTTTTGTCTCAGGGTCGTAAGTACATCTGATTTCTGTGATTCTACCGTCATCGTTTTTGGTAATTCCGGTGCAGGTTACAAGGTATGCGTAGCGCAGTCTTACTTCTTTGCCCGGTGCCATTCTAAAGAATTTTTTCGGGGGATTTTCCATGAAATCGTCGCGTTCTATGTAGAGTTCTCCGGTAAAAGGTATGGGCCGAGTGCCGACAGATTTATCTTCAGGGTTCACCACGTAATTGAAATACTCTGTCTTGTCTTTGGGATAGTTTTCTATCACAAGTTTTACAGGGTCCAGAACAGACATAACTCTCGGGGCAGTTTTGTTAAGCTCTTCTCTTATGCTGTGTTCCAGAAGGGCAATGTCTACCGTGCTGTTTCTCTTTGCCAGGCCAATAACAGAGCAGAAGTTTCTGATAGCTGACGCAGGAACTCCTCTGCGGCGGAGCCCGCTGAGGGTTGGCATTCTGGGGTCATCCCATCCGCTTACATAGCGTTCTTCAACCAGTTTCCTGAGGTAGCGTTTGCTTACAACAGTGTAGCTGAGATTCAGTCTGGCGAACTCGATCTGTCTAGAGCGGAAGATATTCAGCTTCTCAAGATACCAGTCGTAAAGCGGACGGTTCACCTCGAATTCAAGAGTGCACAGGCTGTGTGTGATTCCTTCCGTTGAATCTTCCAGGCAGTGAGCAAAATCGTACATGGGGTAAATGCACCACTTGTTCCCGGTACGGTGGTGTGTTTTGTGCAGTATTCTGTACATTGCCGGGTCTCTGAGACACATGGTGGGGCTGGCCATATCTATTTTTGCCCTCAGTGTTCGGCTTCCCTCGGGGAAATCTCCCGCTTTCATTCTGCGAAACAGATTAAGGTTCTCATCTGCAGTTCTTTCTCTGTAGGGGCTGTTTCTGCCAGGTTCTGTAAGTGTGCCTCTGTAAGCTCTTACATCTTCTGAAGAGAGGTCACACACGTAAGCCAGACCCATGGTAATCAGCTGTTCAGCAAGAAGGTACATGCGATCAAAGTAATCTGAGGCGTAGTGAAGGCTGCTCCATGTGAAACCAAGCCATTTCACATCTTTTTTTATTGCCTCTACATATTCCACATCTTCTTTTACCGGGTTGGTGTCGTCAAATCTTAGATTGCACTTTCCGTTGTATTCCTCTGCAACACCGAAATTTGTGAAAATAGATTTTGCGTGGCCGATGTGCAGGTAGCCGTTGGGTTCCGGGGGAAACCTCGTAACGATCTCTGTGTGTTTTCCTGCAGCAAGATCAGCGTCAATTATCTCTCTGATGAAGTCTCTTGATTTTTCTTCCATATTATTCGTTCTCCTGTTGAATGATAATGCCAATCATAATCGAAATCAGCTGCAACCATCCATAACGCTTTGAACCATGCTTACAAATGCAATCCAGCTGTTTTTGAACTGGTCCAGGGGGCGTGAATCCAGTGTGCGCAGTTCAAGAGTCATTCCCTTTGTGTTCAGTCTTACATCGGTAAAAATAGTTGTAAAGTGATCCAGGAATTCTTCGAACGATGGCTTTGGGCGGATGCTTTCAAATGGTATGCCCCTCTGCAGTTCCAGAGCCCGAAGAGCAAAACATATCAGTTTCTCAAACAGTATATCGGAAGAGTTGATCTCATCTGACTTGCTGCACCGAAGACCGCACCGGGACGGGTCTGTTCTGTTCCAGATGTCTCTTCTGTGTTTACCCATTGCAAATCCACTCTTCCGGGAAAGAGTGCACATAAATGTCCACAGTTTTAGTAATTCGTCAAAGCAGGTCAGCGATGCATGGAGATGTATCGCCGCTGTTCCTTTCATCATTTCCCTGCCCCTGTCGCTGACAGTTCCCAAAAGAAGATGAAGATCGCGGTACCTTCCTTCTTCAAGAACCATAGGTGCATTCGCTCGGTGGGGTATGTAGGGCACCGGAATGTAGTTTACCGATGTGGAATTTCTTATACCTGTTACTGTTCTGCTTATGATTTTCAGAAGGTTATCGAATTTCACGGTAGAGCCATCTGCAAGGGGAGGGCTGCTGAATTCCAGCTGACCGCCGGGCTCAAAGGTAATGTACATGCCCTCAGCACAGATAATTTTCCCATTTCTATCATTGAAGCCGCAGGAATCCAGAGAGTTTTTAACCCTTTGAAAATCATGCTTCGAAAGGGGCTTTTCTGCTATCAGTTCGTACTCAAAACCGAACTCCCTTTTGTTTCTGCCTGCTGTTCTTCTCTGTACAAGAGAACGAAAATCATCGCAGTATCTCAAACCGATCCTTCCATGAATTCCCTGTACCACAGAGAAAAAACAACAATTGAGAATATCTGATCACCTGCTGAAACCATGGTTTCCGGCCCTACGCCTGCTTCTGTTACCTCAAGTGCCAGTTTCTTTACCGCTTCCCCGTTCAGAATACCCTGCCTTTCCATTTCATTTCCCAGGATGATTTCTGTTATGAACTCTGGAAGTACATTCCTTTTTGAAAACCAGTCTGCTACAGGTATTGTGAACGGTTTTTTAGGCCGCGTGGAAACGCGGGCAGGTAGTATGCCGTAGCGTTTGAACGATTCACGGCAGATATACTTTTCCTGACCTGCTTTCAGATTGATTTTAAGATCTACAGGCAGTGAAGCCGAGAATTCAGCGAGTCTGTAGTCTAGAAAAGGAGTTCTGGTTTCAAGGCTGTGTCTCATACTCAGTTTGTCCAGACGGAGGTTCACATAGTCTGGCAGCCTCGATTGAACTTCGATAGCCTGCATGGCCGAAACGGGGCTTATCCCGTCTGCAAGAGACAGCGGAACAAGCGATGCCATGTCAATATCAGGATTCCCCGACAGCCCGAGAAGAGTGGCTGTTTCCGAACTACTGAACAGCCTTTCAGATGCAATGTGTCTTGCCCAGTGGTTTTCTTCACCTGTGTTCAGCCTTGACACCAGCTCCGGGATCATGGAGAGAAGCCTTCTCTGCTCTCCTGCAGCAGCACGGGGATACTCAAGTGCAGCGGCCTCTACGAGAAATTTCCTGTAACCGGCAAATATTTCATCGGCACCTTCACCGGACAGAACCACCTTCAACCTCTGTCCGGCAAGGGAGCTGACCTGATCGGTTGGAACCATGGTGCCCAGGGAAACAGGTTCTTCAACCGACCTGATTATTCCAGGCAGTTCTGCAAGCTGGTCGCTTACGCAGTTTTGCTTTATCCACTCAGCTCGACTGAACCGGTTTGCCGTGAGAGACAGGAATTCCTTAACATCATTTGTTTCGTCGTACCCGCTTTCACCGAAGCCTATTGTGAAAAGTTTTATAGAGGGTTTGTGCATGGCAGCAACTGTAGCAACAGCAGAAGAATCAATTCCACCTGAAACAAAGCTTCCAACTTCCACATCACTTCGAAGCCTTATTCTTACTGCATCGGTGAAAAGACGGTGAAATTCTGTTGAAGCGTCGTGCAGAGAAATACTCCGCTGTTTTTTCGGGAATTTCCATTCCCAGTACCTCTTCGTTTCGAATGCACCTGTTTTCGTGTCGAGAACAAGAATGGATGCGGGGGGCAGTTTGTACACATTTCTGAACATGGTCTGTTCTCCTGGAATGTACCTGTAGGTGAAAAAAACAGGCAGAAGAGACCTGTTCAATTCGCGGCTGAACCCTGGTACTCCCAGAAGAGGCTTAACTTCACTTGCAAAGAAGAAACCATCCTGTGTTTCCGTGTAGTAAACAGGTTTGATCCCGAATCTGTCACGGAAGAGAATGAGTTTGTTTTTCGCCGGATCATGAATAACACCCGCGAACATACCGTTCAGACTGTTTGGAAAGTGTTCTCCCATGTGTCTGTAAGCGTTAAGTGCAACTTCCATATCTCCTGAAGTACTGTAGCTCTGGGATGGAAGCTCACCTTTCAGTTCAATGTAGTTGTATATCTCGCCATTGCAGGCTATTGCCGTGTTGTCGACAGGGGAAACAATAGGCTGCATACCTGTGGTAAGGTCGAGAATAGACAGCCTTACGAATCCAATCCCCACAGTGCTGCGGATAAGAACTGCCGAATCATCCGGTCCCCTGTGTTTCTGCATGTTCCCCATGGCCTGGAGAACTGCAGTTCCATGTTCTTCCCCCAGTGAAGCCGATACGTAACCGCTGAATCCGCACATCTGAACCTCCCGTGGCTGAAAAATAACGAACAGCGGAATAATTTCCAATTAAGCATGTAGGAAATTACAATACGGCTTTCGTCTTTCGCAGCAGGGCTGAACATGATATGTTTCCCCTATTGAACAGCTCGGTTTTCAAGGTTATCCGGTGTACAAATGATCCATTCCTGCGCAACGACGGGTAAGGAATTTCCATGAGCATTTTGTTCATATTGATAGTGAGAAGTTCAGAAAGCTCTGTTCCTGTGTCTGCTCTTGCATCCCCAACTTCGGTACTGCTTTTTGTGGCAGGGGTTGTGTGGTGAACTTTCCTTCCTGCTTTACCAGCCGGGAACCGCCGGATATGAGAATCTTTCTTGCAGACTCCGTGCTCCGGATTGCACCGGAAGAAACTGATGGAAACTGGTATTTTAACCTGGCGTCAATTCCGTTGTGGCTTACAGGAGATACGACACTGGTGATGGTTTTTGAAGGGCAGCTCACCTTCTGCGGAAGAAACCTTTCTTTTGAGAGGGCGCTGCGAACAGGGGTGGCAAAGGCGAATTACCTGAATTAGCCGGTGTTTCTGCCTTGTGATCCTCGTGGATCTGCAGAGTTGTTCTTCGTACAGGAGGTGATTTTGAAAGTTACAGTTGTCGGTGCCGGGCTTGCAGGAAGTGAGGCTGCACTTCAGCTTGCAGATGCTGGTATTGAAGTGATTCTGTGCGAAATGAGGCCGGGCAGAATGACGCCGGCCCACACCACAGGTCTGCCTGCAGAGCTTGTTTGTTCCAACTCTCTACGCTCTGATCTTCTTCGAAATGCTCCGGGGCTGCTGAAAGAGGAGCTCCGTAGAAGCGGGTCTTATCTTATGAAGGCTGCAGACAGATGCAGGGTTCCGGCAGGTGGGGCTTTAGCGGTAGATAGGAATGAGTTCAGCAGAACTGTAAAGGGAATGCTTGATGAGCAAAAACTGATACAGCAGAGGGAACAGGAGGTAACAGAGATTCCCACAGGGTCTGTAATTATTGCAGCAGGCCCCCTTGCCTCTTCAGCTCTGGCAGAAGCTGTTGCCGGGCTTGCCGGCAAAGAATCCCTGTATTTTTATGATGCCATAGCGCCAGTGGTCGACTTTCAGTCGATAAACATGGATCGCGCTTTCTTTCAGAACCGCTACGAAGTTGGCGAACACGCAGACTACCTGAACTGTCCTTTTACAGAGGAAGAGTATTTCAATTTCATTCACGAACTCAAAACTGCTGACAGGGTGTCTGCCCGTAGTTTTGAAAAGGAGATTCACTTTCAGGGATGTATGCCTGTTGAAGCCATTGCAGACAGCGGAGAGATGTCTCTGGCCTTTGGACCCATGAAACCTGTTGGGCTGGTTCACCCAATAACTGGGCAGAAGTATTTTGCCGTTGTACAGTTGCGAATGGAAAACAGGGCTGGAACTGCATGGAACCTGGTGGGGTTCCAGACAAAGCTGACCTATCCTGAGCAAAATAGGGTTTTCAGAATGATACCGGGCCTTGAGAAGGCAGAATTTATCCGTCTGGGATCCATGCACAGGAATACTTTTATTAACGGCCCGGCATTGCTCGATGACAGAATGCGTTTCGAAGCGGATAAGAGAATCATGTTCGCCGGTCAGATCACCGGTATAGAAGGCTACATAGAGTCAATAGCTTCAGGATTTCTGGCAGGAAAGCTGATGGGAGGTCTGGAAGCAATGCCCCCGGCGGAAACCGCACTGGGAGCTTTACTTCGGTATCCAACTGAAAATTCTGCAGACAACTACCAGCCGTCAAATATTAACTACGGTCTTTTCCCCCCAATGAAGAAAAAAGTTTCCGGCGGAAGGCGCGTAAGGCGAGAGATGCTTGCAGAGAGAGCTCTTGTGAAGCTTGAACAGTGGTTGTCAGCTACTCTGCCGGCGAACAAACGCTCGCATACCAGCAACAAGGAAAACAAGGATAAATGAAGCCAGTACAAAGCTGTCAGGATGGTAAGTTCCTGCAGTTGGGCAGGCAAGAAGAACTGCAGCAGGGTAGTTTGTAAATACACCCAGGCCAAGCAGGTTCTTTGTGTGTGCCGGTTCCGCCAGCTGTACCAGCCAGAGTATGCCGAACACGGTTCTGCCGGCGAATTTCAGGTACTGCTCGGTGGTAAGGTAGATCAGGGAGATTGAAACAGCCGTAAGAGGCAATACAATCCAGAACTGCCATGGTGGCGGTGCTGCCGCTGCAAACGCTGATACTGATGAAACAGCTGCTGCCCCCGCCGCTGGAACAGACCATTCGGCAAAGCGAACCATGTTCGTTTTACCACCTCTGTTAATTATGTTCAGAACACCTTTTCTTTCTCTGGAATCACTCCATCCCGTTAGCATGAATACCACAGGAAGCAGAACAAAAAGTGATACAAATTCCGCTGCGGTTTTTTCCGGAGAGGAGATGATCAGAATGCTTACCGCTGCAAGCCCCGCCAGCCATAGCCTGCTTTGCATATTTACTGCCCGCTTCCACATCATTCCTGCTGTGAAGATGATTATCTGCAAGATCAGAACCCTTCCTCTCCATCAAACAGGTCGACCGGTAGATACGAGTCATCCGGGGGCGCGAACATGTTCAGCAGAGTTCCGGGAGGTACAGGAGCCAGGCGAAGTTCAACAACAGCTCGGGAATTGGCGCGGGCAGTAAGCATGATCTGCGTTATTGCGTGTATGGTATCAGAGTGCGTGAACTTGTAGATGCCTTTTGTATGAACAAGATTTCTTATTCCATCAATGTTCTCAAGCTGTTTTCTGGGAAGTGACGGGTAAAAAGAGACTGTGATTTCCGCTCCGCCAAGTGAGATGGCAGCCAGCTCGGAGTGCCTCACTATTCTGCTGATACCGCTTCTGTCGCACAGGGCAATACGCTCTACTCCATAGGGTATCTGCCCCAGGGAAGAAGCCCTGAAAACCACAGTATTCCCCACCTCTGAAAAAGTTTTGAGTTTCGCGTGAAGTGAGTCGTGAACAGGGCAGTCTACAACCAGAAGTATTGGTGAATTGGCCATTGCTATTGCAAGCGAAGTTCTCTGAATTTCTGAAGATGATAGCTTTTCCACAGCTGTACCTGCAAGTTCATTGAGATCAAGCCAGCCCAGAAGCTGGTCTGTGAGCTCTGATGTTTCCTTTCTGCTCTTACCGCTTCCGGTGACAGCCAGGTTTATGCACCCCCGAACGGTCATTTCCGGAGGAGCATCCAGCTTGTCTGATATGTACCCTGTGGCAGCTTTGCCCTTTCGGGAGGTTGCAGGAGACATATCAAACCCGGTAACAACTTTCCCCACAGGCGGAGACATCAGTCCGGCAGCGTAAAGGGAAAGAGTTTTCGCTGCAGAGTTCTCATCTCCGAGAAGCGCTGCCATGGTTCCCGCAAGTACCGCGAAGTCGATCGAAAGAGGCAGACCCTTTTTCAGAGCAACACCGAGAAATTTCAGCAGTACTTTGGGCGGCTGCTTCATAGCTTTTTATCTGTTCAGCTTAGCGCTCAGGCTCCGGTCTGCTGCTTCAAGTGCTTTGACTACACCCATGCCGCTTCTTCCGGAAGTTATCGGTGTGCTTCCAGTCTCGATACACCTGAGGAATTCCTCCATTTCCGAATGCAGCGGCTCAAACGAATCTATTCTGGGGCTTATGATATCTCCGGTTCTGTAGGAGAGCTGGTACTCGCCGAATGTTGTCGGTTCCAGAATATCTACGCCCTTGTCGAATATCTTTATTTTCTCGTAGGGCTCGGTGTCATCGTAGATAAGCATTTTTCTGCTTCCTACTATAACTGTTTTACGCAGTTTTGACGGAGCGAGCCAGGCAACCTGAACATTAGCAGTAGCACCGCTGGGGAAGCCCAGATTGATGAATGCCACATCAGGTATTCCTTTGAGAACGTAATCGTGACCGAATGCCTCCACAAAGCTTGGTTCTTCATCAAGCCAGTAAAAAAGCATTGAAAAGTCATGTGGCGCCAAATCCCAGATAACAGAAACATCTTTCTGATGCAGCCCCAGATTAACTCTGTTGCTTGTTATAAATCTGATGTCTCCCAGTTCCCTGCTGTCAAGTATCTGCTTGATTTTCAGAACCGGAGGTGAAAACAGAAATGTATGGCCAACCATTGTAACCAGGCCGTTGTTCTCTGCGTACTGCACCATTTCCTCTGCTTTTTTCGTATCTTCAGCAAACGGTTTTTCAACAAAGACATGTTTCCCTGCCTTCATGGCTTCCATTGCCAGCGGGTAGTGGGTGGAAACACTTGTTGCAATTATCACTCCGTCAATTTCAGAGTCATTAAAAATATCTTCTGCATTGAGAGTTTTCCTACAGGCAGGAAATCTTTCGGCAATTCTGTTTAAACGCCCCGGATCCTTGTCGCATATTACAATGGTGTCGCTTCTTCTGTTGGCAACGATATTCCTTAAAAGATTTGGACCCCAGTAACCGAGCCCTATCACTCCGATGTTGGCCATTTCTACCTCCGGATTTTATTGAACCTTACGCAACCCATGGCTGAAAGCTACAACAAATGAAATCAATGGTAAAGAGAGAGTTCCCGTTGGGTACTTCTTCATGTGGAAAAATGCCGGTAGATGATGTGTCATTTCGACACAGTATTTTTGCATCTGAGCTTTGGTAGTATGTTTATATGTAAGTACTAATTGTATCAAGTTCTTTCTCGTGGCCGGGCTCTTGCTAATGCACTGGGTAAAGGAGGAAAACATGACACTTGAAAAACTAACAATTAAGGCAAGGGAAGCGGTTACAGAGGCTGTTAACATGGCGTCGTCTGCTGGTAATCCTGAGGTTACTCCTCTGCACCTTCTCTCGGCACTGGTTGGAGATGATTCCGGAACCATCCCCGGGGTGATGAACCGCCTTGGCATATCATTTCCCACCCTTACAGATGCCATTGGACACGCTCTTGGCAACCTTCCAAGGTCTTCCGGCGGGGCTCAGCCAGCCATGTCAAGACTGTCTGCCAATGTTCTCAAAGCTGCGGAGAAGGCTTCAGAGGGCATGAAGGATGATTTTGTTGCCAGCGAACATCTGTTCCTGGGAATCCTGTCCAGAGGTGGGCAGGTGTCGGAACTTCTCCAGAGTGCGGGTATTACCGAGCAGAACTTTCTTGAGGCTCTGTCTGAAATACGAGGTTCCTCAAGGGTGACAAGTGAGAATGCTGAGGACAGCTACGAGGCCCTTAAGAAATACACAAAAGATCTTACTGCTCTTGCGCGGCAGCAGAAGCTCGATCCTGTGATAGGGCGAGACGATGAGATAATGCGCTCAATGCAGATTCTTTGCCGAAGGAGGAAGAACAACCCTGTTCTTATCGGAGAACCCGGTGTTGGCAAGACTGCGATAGCTGAAGGTCTGGCAGGAAGAATTGCTGAAGGGGATGTTCCGGAGAATCTGAAGAACAAGAGCCTTATGGCTCTGGATATGGGTTCTCTTATAGCCGGGGCGAAGTTCCGTGGAGAGTTCGAGGAAAGACTCAAAGCAGTTCTTTCAGAGATATCTGCCAGCGAAGGCAGGGTGATTCTGTTTATAGATGAGATGCATACCCTTGTGGGTGCCGGTGCGGCCCAGGGGGCTGTGGATGCTGCAAACATGCTAAAACCGGCACTTGCCAGGGGAGAGCTTCACTGCATAGGTGCGACAACTCTGAACGAATACAGAAAGTACATAGAAAAAGACGCGGCACTTGAAAGGCGGTTTCAGCCAGTTCTGGTTGATCCCCCTTCGGTGGAGGACACAATCAATATTCTGCGGGGTATACGGGAAAAGTATGAAGTACACCATGGAATTCATATACAGGACCCGGCACTTATTGCCGCCGCAACATTGAGTGACAGGTACATTTCAGACAGATTCCTTCCAGACAAGGCGATCGATCTTGTAGATGAAGCTGCAAGTCGTCTTCGAATAGAGATAGACAGTATGCCCGCGGAAGTTGATGCCCTTAAGAGACAGATCACAAGGCTTGAAATTGCCCGGGAAGGTTTGAAAAGGGAGCGTGACAGAGCTTCGAAGAGCAAACTTAGCGAGTTAAAAAAGGAGATAGCCGACCTCAGGGAAGAGTACTCTGCTCTTGAGGTTAGGTGGAAAAATGAGAGGGAGGCTATCAACAGAACCCGTGAGCTTTCAAGGAAGCTGGATGACCTCAGAATTCAGGAGAAGAAAGCAGAGAGAGCGGGCGATCTCTCTGAGGTTGCCCGAATAAGGTATGGGGATCTCAGAACTACTGAGGAGGAACTTGAGGTTGCCAGAAAGGAGCTGGCTGTTCTTCAGGAAAATGGAGCGATGCTTACAGAAGAAATAACTGCTGAACAGATTGCTGCAGTTGTTTCCAGGTGGACAGGCATTCCTGTTTCAAGGATGTTGGAAGGCGAGCGTGAGCGTCTTCTGCATATGGAGGAGGGATTGAGGAAGACCGTAGTTGGCCAGGATGAGGCCATCAGTGCGGTATCAAAGGCTGTAAGAAGAGCAAGAGCCGGGGTTCAAGACCCGGATCGTCCGCTGGGCAGTTTCATCTTTATGGGACCTACAGGAGTTGGAAAAACAGAGTTGGCAAAGAGCCTTGCAGACTTCCTGTTTGACAGCCCGGAGGCAATGGTTCGGGTAGATATGAGCGAGTTCATGGAGAAGCATTCAGTGTCCCGGCTGATAGGTGCCCCTCCCGGTTACGTTGGTTACGATGAGGGTGGTTACCTTACCGAAGCCATACGAAGGAAACCCTACTCTGTTGTTCTGTTCGATGAGATTGAGAAAGCTCACCCCGATGTGTTCAACGTGTTTCTTCAGATACTTGATGACGGAAGGCTTACAGACGGACAGGGCAGAACGGTAGATTTCCGAAACTCGGTGCTTATTATGACTTCAAACCTGGGAAGCGACTGGATTGGAACTGTGGGAAGAGACCTTGATCCAGACGAGAGAAAACGAAGAGCCATGCAGGAGCTTGAAGCCAGGTTCCGTCCGGAGTTTCTTAATCGGATAGATGAGGTTATTGTTTTTCATTCACTTACAAGGGAACAGATTCGCGGTATTGTTGCAATTCAGATACACAGACTGAATGCAATTCTTAAGAGTCGGAACCTGTCACTTACCGCTTCAGAAAGAGCTCTTGATCTTCTTGCAGAGCTGGGTTACGATCCGGCATACGGAGCAAGGCCGCTTAAAAGGGTTGTCCAGCTGGAGGTTCAGAACAGGCTGGCAGAGGCCATTCTTAAGGGTGAAATCTCTGAGGGAAGCACTGTCAGGATAGATGTTGATGGAGATGAGCTGGTGTTCGTTCCCGAGTAACAGATACCGTTAGAATCCGCCTGGAGAAATCTCCAGGCGGATTGCGTCTTGCAGCCGGCTTGACCCTGCCTGCATATTCCCTTCAATCAGAGGGGAACATTTGTTAATCAACATACCTTTTCCGCGGGGAAGTTCTGTAAAAAAACTCTTTCTTTTTTTAGCAGGGTTGGTTCTTCTTGTTGCGTTCGCGCTTTATGCCAATTCCAGCTTCAGGATGGAAGGACCGGCCGATAAAGCGGTTCAACTGCTGGTACTGGTTCCGGGAGTTATTGCCGTTTCATTCTCTGCATCACAGTTGAAGAGTGATCCTGTGCGCAGGTTGATTTCTGTTATCGGGTCTATTCCCGCTGCAGCGTTTCTTGCGGCTGTTTTTGCAGTGGTTTTGCTTTTTACCATGTTCATGGCTGCTGGCCCCCTTCAGTGTATTCCCAAGGGCGGTGACGAAGCCGCCTATCTTTTCCAAAGCAGAATTTTTGCGTCAGGCCACGCTGCAGCACCTGTACCGGAAGTCAGAAGCCCCCGGGACCTTTTCCCTTTCCGTCACTTTATTTTCCGGGAAGGGCGTTGGTTCGTAATGTACACACCCATGCATGCTATTCTCATGGCTCCATTTACGGCGGTTGGTCTTTCATACATTATGGGGCCGCTTGAGTCCGTTATCTCTCTTCTTGGAGCATTTCTTCTCTTCAGAAGGCTTGCCGGGGAGACTGTTGCAAGAACGGGACTGCTTGTGATGACTCTTTCCCCGTTTTTTCTTTTTATGAGTTCAAGTCATATGGCACACAATACAAACCTTCTGTTTGTAACATGGGCACTGTATGCTCTTGTGAAAGGTGTTCAGGAGAAGGGCGTACTGCTACAGCTGTTAGCTGGTTTTCTTCTGGGGCTTGCTCTTAACACAAAACCTTACCCTATAATACCATGGTCAATTACTGTAGCTCTGGTTTTGTTTACAAGGCTGGGAAAAGGGGCCACTCCTGTTCTTTTAAGAGTTGCGGCAGGAGCGCTGTTACCAGTGGGTTTTTTCCTGCTCGCAAACAGGTATTACACAGGAGATATGTTCAGTCCGGCATACAATCTGGCGCGGGGAGGCGAAATAATAGGATTTGGAGAAAACAAAGCCTGGTTTCCAGAATATGGGGATCATGCCCACACTCCACTTCGTGGTCTTATGAACATTCTTAAACAGGCAGGTACTGGCAGTACCATTCTTCTGGGCTGGCCTTTCCTGTCGCTTCTACCTGCTGCTGCTGTGATTCTTGACAGAAAAGTACTAAGAAGAACCTGGCCTCTTTACACCTCAGTTCTTATGATTGTGCCATTCATGTTTATTCATTACTCGGCTTCTATTGACTACGGTCCCCGGCATTATTACACGGTTTTGCCAGCTTTTGCTCTTCTTACTGCAGCAGGCTTTCGCGTTCTTTTCAGAAAGTGGGGAAAGCGGGTTTCTGTGACTGTTGTAGGGTTGTTCATCGTTTCGACCTTGCTGGTTTATATTCCAGACGGTATCAGGTTAAGAAGCGGATCCTGGCAGTCGATTGATTCTGTACCGGTTGAACTTGCAAGGCAGGAGGTGTCATTACCTGCTGTTGTGTTCATGGAAGCAAGCGAACATGGTTACCCCAACATCATGAGCGGGCTTCTGGCCACAGACCCCTTTCTCAATGGTGATATCATATTCTGTGCTCATCAGACTACCCGGGAAGATATGGAACATCTGCAGGGTATATTCAGTGATAGATACGGCTATCTCTTCTATATGAGAGGAGAGAATGCCTTTCTGGAACAGTGGACTTCAGGACTGTCTGATGCTCTCGTACCTGAAAGAAATCAAAGACCAGAGTGGGCTCCGGTAAACCTTCCGGAAGCGGGAAAATAAGACGTAATATTTAACAGTGTTCTACTTCAGAATTTCACACATGTAAATGGTGGTATGAAACCTGTATCAGGTTTGTTTCCTTACGCGTAGAAGAGTGTATTGACCGGTCTTATCTTTGCAGGTATGTTCCTCCGATTATGGGTTTAGGTGGAGTCCAATGCGGTATATCTGGTGTTGGTATGATGACTTAGGAAGAATGGTGTGTTGATGATTACCCTGAAGAGATTACAGAATGTTTCAAGCACAAGGCTGCGCTGGATTCTGCATGCATGCAGGTATTTTAATGGACGAAGCCCGTTGTATCCCCGATTCGTGCAGTTGCTTCTTACATACAAATGCAATGCGAATTGCTCTTTCTGCTACCAGGCTCCGCAGAAAAAAAGCATTCCCGATATGACGCTCAGCGATGCAAAAACAATTGAGAACAACATAAGGAAATCATTTACTTTCAGACCGTTGATACACTTGTTTGGTGGTGAACCAACGGTGAACCCGGAGTTTGAAGAGATACTCAGGTTTTTTTCCGATTCCGGGTACAGGGTTTCCATGACCACCAATGGCCTAAATATTTTAGAACACAAAAAGGCCATTGTACAGGCAGCAGGTTTTCGGGAAATTCATGTTTCGCTGAATGACATGAATCATTCCAGGGTGCTGGATGCGCTTGAGAAGTTGCGAGCTGAAGATGCAGATAATCGTCTATACATTACGTTGAATTGCCCGATAACAAAGCAGAATCAGCATGAGCTTGTCAATATAGTAAAAATATACGAAAATTCGGAAGCAGATTGTCTTGCTTTCCAGCACAGAGCGTTTATATGGTACAGCGGTTTTGTAGAAATGGATCACAAAGCAATAAGAGAACAGTACGACATTATTAGAAAACGCAAGAATGGGATAGATGTGATAATCCGGCCAAAAATACCTTCCAGCGAGATAAAAGATTATTATACGGACAAAATATATCCATTCGATAAAAATCAGTGCTACTTCCCCTGGTTTGTTTTGTTTATACAGCCTGATGGAACAGTTGTCCCATGCGACGAACTAGACATCTATCTTGGAAATGCAAAGACAGATGATCTGAAGAAAGTGTGGAATAACCCAGAATATGTGAAGTTCAGAAAGAGTATTATAAAGCGGGGAATCTCGCATCCAATATGCAATAGGTGTGATCACCGGGAGTATTAGTGAATACCAAGATGTATACAATCGTTATACCAGCGTTGAATGAAGAAAAAACGGTGGGTATATGTGTTACCAAGGCACTGCAGGCAATGCGTGATCTTGGTGTAGCAGGAGAGGTTATTGTTGCAGACAACGGTTCTACAGATAAAACTATTGATGTGGCAACAGCAGCAGGGGCAAAGGTTGTAGAGGTTGAGGAGAAGGGATACGGAGCTGCGTACAGGCAGGGGATTCCCCACGCTTCAGGAGAGTATATCATCATCGGTGATGCTGATGATTCATACAGTTTTGAGGAAATTGCTCCTTTCATACGGAAACTTGATGAAGGGTATGAATTTATTATTGGGAACAGGTTTAAGGGGAAAATAGAAAAAGGAGCTATGCCATGGCTTCACCGGTACCTGGGGACTCCAGTGCTGACCGGAATAATGAATCTGTTTTTCAAAGCGGGAATTGGTGATACTAACTGCGGTATGAGGGCTTTCACTCGAGCTGCCTTTGAAAAAATGAAGCTCAAAACTTCTGGTATGGAATTTGCGACAGAGATGGTAATCAAAGCGGCAGCTACAGACATGCGCATGTGCGAGATACCCTGTAATCTTTACCGTGACAAGAGAGATCATGCTCCCCATCTAAACACCTGGAGAGACGGGTGGAGATATCTGAGATTTATGTTGTTGTTCGCGCCGTTGTGGACATATTTTGTACCAGGTATGGTTCTGGTGAGTACAGGAGTTTTGGGAATGCTTGTTTTGTTTGTCAGGGATTTCGCAATGCCCCAGTTCCTCGCTGATGTTGTTAAAAACAAGTATTTCTCGCTAAACATGATTCCCCTCCTGGTTGGAAGTCAGATTCTTTCTTTCGGTATAATTGCTCAGAGTCTGTGTTACAGGGAATACTACAGAAATGCAAACAAAAGGCTGTCCCGGTTGCTGGAAAGGTTCAGGCTTGAGAAATGGCTGGGTTACAGTTTGATAACAATGACTGCAGGCGTGCTGATGTTTTTGTACCTGATCGTAACGAACTACACCGGTACAGGATTTATTGTGTCGGATATACTGAGAAACGATATCAGCGTAGTCGCAACCTCTGTTATTATTCTCAGTACACAAATATTCTACACAGCATTTGTTCTTAGCATAAACAGGTTGAAAATAGTGTAGTGTATGCAGAACAAACACACTGATCAACAATACAACAGGGCAGCAGAAGAGTCCCGTGTAGAATTCTACAAAAGGTGGGTGGCTGCGGCAGGCTCGTATTTCAGGTGGCAGGCGCAGCTGGTGTCAGGTTACGTTGGGGAAAGAATTGCTGATATCGGGTGCGGGCTTGGCAGTTTTGCAGATATATACAGTCAGAAGGAGGTCTTTCTGGCTTTTGACAGTGATGAGTCTGTGCGGGAAGAGTTGAAAAAGAAGAACAACACAGGAAATTTCGTGATGGCCCAATTCGGAGACATATGCAATGATAAGTCTGTTCAGGAGCTTATTGAAAACAGGATAGATACGGTTATTTGCTTTAACACCCTGGAACACATTGCAGATGACAGACGTGCTGTGGTGAATATAGTGAAGGGCGTTAAAAAGGGTGGGCATATCTGCATAATAGTGCCTGCGTTGCAGTTCATATACGGTACACTTGACATGTTTGATGGTCACTACAGAAGGTACTCAAAAAAAGAACTGCTTAAACTGGTTGAAAATCTGCCTGTAAATGTGGAGAAACTGCATTACATGAACATGATTGGCAGTTTCGGATGGTTTTTGAAGGGAAGGGTTATCCGGGAAAAAGAGTATAGAAGCGAGAACTTCAAAATTAATGCGGCTCTTGTGCCGGTAATATCTGTTTTAGAACGGTGGGTGCCCCCCCTGTTTGGTTTGTCACTCGTGTTTATTCTAAGAAAATTGTAGTCTGTTTTTATATCCGACGCTGTGACTTTTCATTACAAGAAGATATAGTCTCCTGAATCAGCAGTTGATCACAGGGAGGGGAGTCATGGATCGATACGGTTGTTTTGAAGTAAGAACTACCTGCAGAAGCTGTGGTAGTTCGATTGTTGTTAACGGGCCATGCCGATTGATTACGTACACTTCATGTTTCAAACAGACAGATATAGCAGACACAGTTGCGGGTTTTCTTAACGATTTTGAAGAAGAATACGAAGGGTTCGATGATGGTCAGGGTGGAACCCTTATGGGTGGCGACGGAACCTTCGAATACGGATACTGGCGACTTTCCCCCCCGATGTTCTTCCTGCATGGCACCTGTGAAGATTCCTGAAAACGAAGTAAGCAATTCCGTAAAGTGCCAGAAGTGCGGTAAAGAGCACTATGTTTCACCAGTACCAGAGTGGCTGAAACACAGTGTTCCATCTGCAGAGATCATAGTAACGGCTCAGCCGGTTTCAGATAGAAATGGGGTCGTGCTGAAACTCAACGAAGGCTCTTTGAAACCAATTGTGATGACCTGCCCGCAGTGTTCCGGAGCTCTCACAGTTTCAGATGGAAGTGAGAGAATACAGAATTGCACCTACTGCAATACGGAAGTGTATGTGCCCGACGCAATCTGGCAGAAGCTCCACCCCGCAAACAAGACAGTGGAATGGTTTGTGGGCTTTTCCGGGAAGAACAAGGTTCAGTTGCAGGCGGCAAGGCGGGCAAAGGATTTAATTGAAGAGAAAGAGTTTCTAAGGGGCTGGAAACCAGGAAGTGCGCGCAGAAGAGTAAAATACAAACCTGTTCTTGCTGCTGTTGCAGCACTGGTTTGTCAACAGATGGCATAAAAAACTGGCTAAGTTGAGAATAGACTGGAACGGTGTTGGTGTTCATCTGGTTTCCGGTTCCCCAGGTTTTATGGATATTGAAGGTGGGTACCTGCCGGCAGTGGATGTGGAGCCGCTGCTGGAAGATATGATTGTGCTTGCCTCTGGCGTGGAAGCTGTGGCATCGGGAAAGCAGTTTGAATCACCGGAATAGCTGAAGCCGCTTTCAGCTTAACTCCCGCCTCCTGAGGAACATAGACATACACATGAAGACCCGATATATTCGCGTCTAAAACAATCTGCGCCTATGGATGGAGGAACGATTGTATGTTTAAGAAGCTCTTGCCGGAGTTACTTGTTCTTGCCTTGTTTCTAACAGGTGATTTGTTCTGGGATGGGTATGCATCAGCCGCATCAGGGGTGGCGGCCGGGCTTCTGGCCTATATCATTCTTGCTGTGTTCAAAAAAAGCCGACCGGGACTGATTGTTGAAGGGCTCGTTTTCGGTGGCATTACCGCTCTCGGCGAAGCTGTGAACTATCCCGGTGGAACACTGATTCTCATGGAGCTTGTGTTTGCTGTTGTTCTGCTGGTGTCTGTGCTTGCAGGAGGGGATATCATCTCCCATATGACCGGAGGGATTGGCAGAGGGCTTTTTTCCCGCAGGCAGTCTCAGATACTGAGTACAACACTGGGAGCCGCTTTCTTTCTCCATTCTGCTGTCTGCACTGCTCTGGCCCTGGCCGGGAAGCTTGAATGGTGGAGCGGGGGTATTCTGTTTGCTGCCGTGTATTTGTTAAGTCTCCGCGCAAGCCGGTCAAAGATGAAAAAAGCCCTGCTGGAAACCGTTCCACTTCTTGTTAAGGAACAAGACGGCGTTTATTGTGTTGAGAAGCTGGGCGCGATATCTGGAAGAGTCAGGCTGCCAGAGGAAGCAGGTATCGTTTTCACAGTGGAGATAGTTTCGATTCACACAGAGCAGCACGAGTTTCTAAAGCAGCTTGAAACGATTGCTACCGGGCTTGGAAAACCTGGTATCGTACTGAAGAACTGGCCTGGTGATGAAATCGAACCGGAGATGCGAGGCTATACACAGACCGGGGAGAACTGGAGAAAACGTCTGGGGTAGATCCGCTACATAATGCAGCAATTTCTGTTCTTTTCTGATGGTACCTGGCACAGGTGCAAGGTGGCTGAAAAATGCCTGTTTTGGCCTAGTAGAGCTTGACTTTCTGTCAGGTGAATGCCATTGTACAATTCATTGGTGTTTACGGATATCATATACTAATTGTATGTTACGCTATATAAACTTAGCAAGGAGGTCTCTCGTTGGCCGATGTTAAATATCCTCGAGTAGAGGTGAATCCGGACAAGTGCAAGGGGTGTGGATTGTGTATTGCTTCCTGTCCAAAGCATGTGCTTGTTGCATCGCCGAAACTGAATTCCAAGGGTTATCACTATGCCGAATATGTCGGCAGCGGCTGTATCGGATGCGGTAATTGTTTTTACTCCTGTCCTGAACCTGATGCCATAACCGTTTACATGAAGAACTATCAGCCGGAAAAGGAGGCATAGCATGGCTAGAATGCTCATGAAAGGAAACTATGCCGCAGTGTACGGGGCGGCAATGGCAGGGTGTACTGCTTACTACGGATACCCCATAACACCTGCCAGTGAGATTGCGGAATCTGCAGCGAAGCTTTTACCGAAACTTGGAAGAACGTTTCTACAGTCAGAAAGTGAAGTTGCAGCAATTAACATGGTTTACGGAGCTGCCGGAAGCGGGCAGAGAGTTATGACAGGCAGTTCAGGCCCGGGAATAAGCTTGAAATCGGAAGGCATATCCTACTGCGCGGGAGCCGCTCTTCCGTGTGTAATTGTGGATATTATGCGTGGAGGACCCGGTCTTGGAAACATTGGTCCGGAGCAGAGTGATTACAACCAGGTTGTAAAAGGCGGAGGGCACGGTAACTACCGCAACATTGTTGTAGCTCCAAGCAGCTGCCAGGAGATGTGTGATTTTACCATGCTTGCTTTTGAACTTGCCGATAAGTACAGGAATCCGGTGTTTGTTCTTACAGACGGTGTTATTGGGCAGATGATGGAGTCTGTAACCATCCCTGAACCGGTAAAAGAACTTCCGGATAAAAGCGAATGGGCTGTTTTCGGGAGTCCGTTGAATAAAAATCTTATTAACTCAATTTACATCGACCACGATGATCTTGAGGAATGGAACATGTTTCTTCACAGAAAGTATCAGGCCGTTAAGGAAAATGAAGTGCGGTTTGAAGAGTACATGATGGACGATGCAGAGATTGCTGTAGTCGGTTATGGCTCAGTGAGCCGTGTTCTGAGAACGGCGGTTGATACAGCCAGAGCAAATGGTATTAAACTCGGTCTTTTCCGTCCAATAACGCTGTTCCCTTTCCCTGAAAAGCAAATAGCTTCTCTTCCTGAACGCGGTATCAAGCATGTTCTTACAGTTGAACTTTCAACCGGCCAGTTGGTGGACGATGTGAATCTTGCGCTGGCTGGAGCCATTAAGAGTGATCTGTTCTTCCGCCTTGGCGGAAATGTGCCATCGGCGGATGAAGTTCTGAACCAAATCTCCGAGCTTTACGGGGAGGTAAAATAATGGCGAAAACAATGCTCAGAAAACCAAAAGGTTTCATGGATATTTACAAGCATAAGCCAGGCGCCGAGAAAGACAGAACTCACTACTGTCCCGGCTGTGGTCACGGTGTTCTTCACAAATTGATTGCAGAGGCACTTGAAGATCTGGATCTGATTGATGACACTATTCTTATCAGTCCAGTAGGTTGCAGTGTTTTTGCATACTACTATTTTAACACCGGCAATTTTCAGGTTGCGCACGGTAGGGCTCCTGCCGTTGCTACTGCTGTAAGCAGGGCCAATCCCGACAAGGTTGTTATAAGCTATCAGGGTGATGGTGATCTTGCCGCCATCGGCGGAAACAACATTCTTCAGGCTGCAAACAGAGGAGAGAACATCGCGGTTTTCTTCGTGAACAATGCCATCTATGGAATGACTGGAGGGCAGATGGCTCCCACCACTCTTGAGGGGCAGATTACTACCACAACCCCGTATGGCAGGGATCTGAACGCCGATGGTTATCCCATGAAAATGAGTGAAGTTCTCAGTGCTCTCGAAGCACCTAACTACATAGAGAGAGTTTCTCTTCATGACGCGGCTCATATCAGGAAAACGCGCAATGCAGTTCGAAAAGCCCTGAAGAACGCAAAAGAGAGGAAGGGTTTCCAGTTTGTGGAAGTTCTTTCCGCCTGTCCCAGCGGCTGGAAGATAGACCCTGTCAAGAGTATGAAATGGATTGAAGAAAAGATGCTGCCTATGTTCCCGCTGGGGGTTTACAAGGATCTTGGCGAGGATGCAAGAATAACAACACGTCCTGTTCCTGAAATGGATCCCACTGCCGTCTGGGAAAAACTCGGGATATCAGCCGAGAAAGATGTAGATCTTCCCAGAGGAGATGTGGCGGAACACTACAAAAAGATGTCTATCAGGGTGGCCGGTTTCGGCGGTCAGGGTATTATGGTAACAGGGCAGACCCTCGCCAGTGTGGCGCTTGAGTATGGCTACAATGTATCATGGCTTCCCAGTTACGGCCCTGAAATGCGTGGAGGAACAGCAAATTGTTCCGTGAATATTCAGGATGGTATTATTGGTGCCGCTGAAGCGGTAAGACCCAACATGGTTCTTGCCATGAACAGACCCAGCCTTGAAAAATTTGAGCTGGACCTGGAAACAGGTGGAACGCTTATCTACAACAGCACACTGATAGATATTAAACCCACAAGGTCAGATATCAGGATCTTTGCCGTGCCTATAACTGGGATCGCAGACGATCTTGGCAACACCAGAGTGCAGAGTCTTGTTAATGTAGGAGCCTACGCTGCTATTACCGACATGTTTAAAGTTGAAGATGTAATTTCTCTTCTTCCAAAGCTTTTCAAAGGAAAAAGTGAGTCTATCATCGACTTGAACGCAAAGGCTGTAAAAGCCGGTTTTGAGTATGTGAAGGAGAACTTCTAGACCAGTTTTTCGGAGCCCCTCTTCAGTAATGGAGAGGGGCTTTCCGTGTGTGCGCCGGGCATGGCGCGTAGCGTCAATAAGCGGCGCTGTTAATCGGCAAGCGAAAACAACCAGTTTGTAATCCACGGGTGTCCCTGTCGCAGCGCACAGATGGCAGTGCTTGTAGCACGGCAGTTTGTGGCAGACGGACGGCGATGGGTTGTAGACATGGACTTGGAAAAGTTTTTTGACCGTGTTAATCAAGACATCCTGATGTTGAGGGTAGCCAGAAGAGTCAAAGACAAGGAGGTGCTTCGACTAATCCGCAGATACCTTCAGGCAGGGATGATGGAAGATGGGGTTGTGTCATCACGACATGAAGGTATCCCGCAGGGTGGTTCGCTGTCTCCACTCCTGTCCAACATCCTGCTGGATGAACTGGATAAGGAGTCGGTTCAACGACTCAAGAGCAGTCTTATAAAATGCTTTCACAGGGGACGGGGTCGCAATCTCAAACAATTCAACAGAGAAGACCTGAATCCAAAACTGCGGGGTTGGTTCAATTACTTTTCACTGGCAGAGGTTAAGAACCTTTTCGAGGAACTCGACAGGTGGGTAAGCAGACATCTGCGTAACATACTGTGGCGACAGTTGAAACGGCCTCGATTTCGTGTGAAGAAACTGATAAAGCGAGGACTTAGCCGGGATAGAGCGAGGCAAGGTGATTACAACGGGCATGGCCCGTGGTTTAACAGCGGCGCCTCGCATATGAACCTGGCTTTTCGCAAGGGATTCTTTAACAACATGGGCTTGTACTCACTGCTTGAAGAAATGCTGCTTAGAAAAGCAACTTAGGAAGTGCCGAATACGGAAACGTACGTTCGGTGCTGTGGTAGGCGGCTGTAGCAATGCTACCGCCTATCCGATGGTGTTTGTCGACCCTTTCCCTGGCTGCCATTTGAGCAAGAAGCTCTACTTTGCACTTTGTTGTTCTCGCTGGATTGTTTCCGGGCGTTATGTATCTGTGTATTTTGTGTGTACAAACGTAGCAGTCAAGGCTTTTTTATGCGGAAAGAAAAGAGTATTATCAGGTGTGCGGAGTTTCCAATAATTATATTCTGGAGGTCGAAATGAAGTGTCCGGCGCTCTTCTTATTTTCCGTTCTGCTTGTTCTGTCTTTGACTGCATACGGTTACGGATACCCTGGTGCCATGGGGCAGGGCAGTATCATGCCAGGTATTGACGCAGTCTCCCACGGTTTTGGCGGTGTTGTGTCTGTGAATGTCGGGAGTATTAATCTGTTTGGAAATCCTGCGGAATTAATCAGTTACAACCCGTTGGTATCCGCATCTATTGGGCCGCTGATTTTAAAACAGATAGTTGACGATGGAATGGGCAAACACACACTTACCTATGCCGGTGCCGGTGCCTCCAGTTTTCAGGCAGGGCTCAGCGCTGGTTCTGCCGAGATTGCACTGGGGATTGCCAAGGTCAGAGACTACACCTATACAGGGGAACGCTTCTTTTCAGAGTCCAGTCCTGATACTACTATAGCCGGGTTTGAGAACCTTACAGTTACCGGGGGTGTGTGGGAAGCAGCAACAGGCGCTGCGACAACTCTTGCTGGAAAAGTAAACATAGGGGCTTCAGCCGGGTACCGAATGGGTGATATCAATTACGATTATTACTGGCATCATTTCTCAGAGTCTATTTCTGATTCGTCAGCATCATGGGGCAGGGAAGAGGGAGAGTTTTCATGGAGGGCCGGAGTTTCCGTGGCAGCTGGTGAAACGGTTACTGTTGGTTCGGTATATGCATCGCAGACTGAAAACTGTCCATCAAGTATTGCTGCAGGGGTTTGCGTTGGAAATATCGCCGCATATTCGCCGGGTTTCGGCCTCGAAGCAAGAGTTTACGACATGCCGGATGGAACTGCCTGGTCTGCCAATGTATTCGGAGGAATCCACCCGGACCACAATCTGTATTTCAGGGGGGGATCTGTTCTTTCATCTACCGGTGGAGCTGATTCCAAGGTTTCTCTTGGAATCAGCATGGGTGCGACGATAGAACTTGGGAAAACAGATTTGAGTGCGGCTTTTAACTATGGTTCCGAGACAAGAGACAGCAGTGTATTTGGTTTTCCACAGGTACAGACAGTGTCTGATGTAGTAACGGCTTTTACCGTCGGAGCCAGTATAGAACTCTAATACCGATCAGGAGAAACAATGAGAACCTTGGCAATTTACACATTGCTGGTCGGCGTATTTGCCACCAGCGCGTTTTCGTTCGGGTACTACGATTCCATAACAAGGGGAACTATGATTCAGGGGCTGTCTCCAGCAACAACATCTCTGGGTTCCGTTCGTGCTCTGGGGGTTCAAGAGCCAGTAGGTGTGTTTTTTAATCCTGCCCAGACGGCTGCTCTTCCATTCGGAGTTCAGCTCACCTGTTCTTCCATACAGTGGTCAGAGTCGGTTATCCAGACTGATGTTGAAAAAATGGTAAGAACATATCTCACACACGACAACGGTGCTGCCGCGATTGTTTATCCGGCTGGCATATTTGTTGTCGGGGCTGGAATTGCAAAGGTTGGGGAGTTCGGTTACGAGGGGTCACACACTGTTTACGATGATCCGGATGATCCCGAAATTGGTGTGGCAGTGCTGTATGCAGACGGGGTACAGTGGGAGACGCTGGGAAGTGTGTCTGCCATGATCACAGACAAGATGTCAGCAGGGATTTCTGCAGGAATGAGAACTGTTCACGCAGACTATGCCTACATTTTCAACAGCCATGAGTATCTGATTCCAGACTCGTCATCGGTCTGGTCAGTTGACGATCGGGAATTTGCATGGCACGCAGGCATTGCACTGGACGGTGAAATGTTTGATTCCGGTATTTCGTATTCTTCTGAAACCGACTATATGGATGATATCATTGCGTTTGGAGCAAGTGCTCTGGCTCCTCACTTGAAGAATACCACAGTTGGGCTTGAGGCTCAAATTGCCTCACCTCTGGACCACAACAGATTCGTAGGAGATATGTTTGTAAAAATGCCTTTCAACACTAAGCTGAATGCCCTGGTTTCGGTGAGTTTTGATGACAACCGTGTTGCCAGCAGGGCTGGCCTTGGCTTCGGGCTTGGTTTTGATCTTCGTCTTGGGCGATTTGATTTAGCGGTAGGGCTGCTGAACAGATTCAAGTCAAGAAAAAACACAGCATTCCCAAACGAGCAGTCTGACAGGGTTGATGATTCTTTTACAATGCTTACCCTGGGTGTTTCCAGCTTCTTCGGTAATCCATAGGTAATGTCCTCCGGAACAAGCTCCTGGGCAAGACTAACGTTTGAACCATCTTCGGGAGACTTGAAAGTTGACGGGGATCTGTTTGCCGTTCTTGGTATCAATGCCGACAAACTCGTGCAATCATCGGATCCGTTCAGCTTGCTGCCGAACTCTGTGGCCAGGGGGCTTATTGAAGGGGAAGAGATAATCAGAGATAACGGTCTGGTTGTTATTCCCGGGAAGTCCGGCGTCAGCAACACTGTAACACTGATAACCGAGCAGACTGTCGATTACGATCTGGTTTCGGATATGGCTGGCGGTGTTGTTGGGTTTACTCCCGACGGTACTATTGTTCAGTGGAATATGCGGATGACACTGCTCTTCGGTCCCAGAGAAAAGGATGTTGAGGGAAGAAATGCATCAGAAATACTGCCCAGCCCTGTTCTTTACGACTGGGACAGTGTAATTTCATCAGCTCACCTTGGGCACGAGGTGCGTGTCGAGTTTAAACCATCCAGCGAAAAGAGGGTTGAGGGAGTTCTTAGCAGGGGAGGACCGGGAGTTGTAGGGCTGTTTCGGGATTCCACCGAGAGTTTTAGAACCAGCAAGCGGCTTCGCGCGTTGAACAGGCTCAACCAGGCGTATCTTCAGTCTACGGGAACCGGTTTGCTGCTGCTGGACAGCAGATTAAGAGTGCTTCTTTCCAACACAGGTTTTACCAAAATAACTGGTAACAGAGGATCACTGATCGGTCTTCAACTGCATGACATCCTGTCTGAGGATTCTTACAGATGGGTTCACGATGCTTCAGAGCATCTGTTTGCAGAGGAGAGTGCCGAGCAGTCGGGAATTGTATCATTTACAAACAGAGACGGAAGAGAAGTAACTTTCCGTCAGACGCTGAGAGCTGTTAGAAATGAAACAAACCAGGCTTTGAATTTCGTATGTCTGTTCGAAGATGAAACAGATATAACTCGTTACCGGGATGAGGTTGACTATCTCAGAAAGAACCTTCTTGGTATTTCCAGGATATCCGATAAAATACTTAAGTCGGAAACTGGTTTCGCAGAGGGTTTGTGTGAAGAGATACTGCGGATAACCCACTCCAGTGCTGTCGCGCTGTTTTCCTACGATGCATTTGAAACTGTAAGGCTGGCTGGCAGTGCAGGCAGCTGGCCAAAGGGTTTTCCTGCAGATGAGTTGGGAAAGTTCGGATTTCCAGCCTTTGTCTGGAGTGCAGACAAGCAGTACAAAGTGACTTCTGCAGAGCTGGGAAAGCTAGCCGGTCATTTCAATTCGTGTACAGTATTGCCTGTGGGAACTGGTATTTTAAATCAGGGGTATCTTGTTCTTGCAGACTCTGTTCTTTTTGTTGCAGACACAGAACTGTTTGAAACAGTTTCGTCTCTGGTAAAAATACAGAACGATTTAGTTTCAGAGAAAGCTGCCAGGTTCGCCGCAGAGAAACACCTTGAGCTGAACGAAGGATTTGCCGAAACTCTGCTGGACGGAATACCCCTTCCCCTGGCAATTATTGGAATGGATGGAAGAATAGTTCACTGGAATCATGTGATAGAGAATGTGTGCGGTGTTACAGCAGCAGAAGTTAATACCTACGATATCAACAATCTGATAGACCCTGACAGGTCGGGTTTTACCCTGGACTCCCGTGCTTCCGCCTGCAGTCAGAGCAACAGAGATACTTCATGTGTGTGGGCGGTGAAAAGGGAGGATGGAACCGAATCTGCAGTGTACAGGTGGAATGTCTCTATTGTAGACGAATCTACAGGATACCGTGGCGAGCCTGCTTTTCTTGTTGCCGGTGTTCCCTGGAGCAGCAAAGTTGCTCCAGTAGAGAGTAGAGAATGGTACAACCTGAACGGTAACGACCTGCTTGATAGAGTAATACAGCTTTTCTTAGCCGGAACCAGCGCGGACAAACTGAAAACGCTTGCTGGTGTGTGTTTTTCCGTCAGTGGTGGTGGAATACTGGAATTCAGCGCAGGCGGTAGGCCTGTGGCGGTGTTTCCACGCGAAGCTGAAAATCAGAAAGATAACCAGCTGGATTTCTGTTCTTCTGCGGTAATTGATGAAACAGAGTACCAGATTGCGTCCAGCAGCAATATCAGCCGGGAAACGCTTGACAAGGCTGTGGAACTGCTTTTACTGAAGCATGGCAGTGCGGTGGACACAGAGTATACCGCAAAGCGCGTAGCATTGGAAATCACAGGGTATTCAACCGGTTTGTCTGATTATCTTGAGCAGTATTCCTCTGTTGCTATAGAGCAGAACAATGCCATTCTGCATGTGATGGATAATGATGATCCACTGGCGGGTTTTGCCAGGACAATGCTGTACTCCAACGAAACAGCATCCAGGGTTACCCATGTTCTGGGGCTTACATTGCAGGTAAATCAGGCAGTTTTTTCTGAAGAATACCCCGACAGATTCCTTGGCAGGCTTCACGGTGTTTTTGCCGAAAAAGGGCTCAGACCCCCTTCGCTGTCCATCGAAGACAAGATCCCTCCGGTTACCATAAAAACAGAAGTTCTTCTGAAGTGTTTCGCGCTTCTTTGCCAGCTTGCAGTACAGGATGGTATCGTTTCATTCAATGTGATAAAAGCAGAGAACAGCCACAGCAGGCAGGAAGTTCTTCTTACTCTGCTGGGGTTGAACGATTCACTCAGGAAACTGCCCAGCGACAAGATCAGGAACCGTTTGGAGTCGGGCAGGTTTAATTCTGAAACGGAAGCCGCATTAATATTTAGGATACTTGAGGCTGCCGGCTGTTCTCTGTCATCTGCAAAAGACGGAACTCTTGTATTTACTCTGTATTCATTCCGCTGACAGCAGGTCTTGTTTTGTATATTTCGCGTAACATTTACTGGAGGCCTGATAATGAGTACGTACAATTTTAAGGAACTTGAAAAAAAGTGGTCTCCCGTCTGGGAGAAACTGAACCTATACAGAACCGGGGATGATCCGGAGAAAAGCAATTTTTACTGTTTAGACTACTTTCCGTATCCTTCAGGGGCCGGCCTTTCTGTGGGGCATTGCAGAAACTACATTCCTACAGATGTTATCTGTCGCAAGAAAAGGATGGACGGGCACAACGTGCTGCATCCCATGGGATGGGATGCCTTCGGCCAGCCTGCCGAAGAGTATGCCATAAAAACCGGAGTGCACCCGGCGGAAGTAACCAGGATCAACACGGAAAACTACAAAAGACAGACGAAACTGTTCGAAGCCGGTTACGACTGGAGCCGGGAAATCAATTCAAGCCATCCGGATTATTACAGATGGACTCAGTACTTTTTCCTTCTTCTTTTTGACAGAGGGCTTGCATACCAGTCGGACAACTATCAGATGTACTGCCCCAGCTGCAGAATAGTTTTGTCCAATGAAGAGTCTGCAGGAGGAATCTGCTGGCGCTGCAGCGGAGAGGTTGTAAAGAAAAAACTGCCCCAGTGGTACTTCAGAATCACAGATTACGCAGACAGGCTTCTGGATGACCTTGACGATATTGACTGGCCGGAAAACATCAAGGCCATGCAGAGAAACTGGATCGGCCGTTCACATGGAGCAGAGGTGGTGTTTTCTGTAGACACTGAAAGAAATGGAACTGTAGTTCTTCCTGTTTACACCACAAGGATCGACACAATTTTCGGTGCCACATTCTGCGTTCTTGCACCGGAGCATCCTGATCTGCTTAACATCGTAACCGACAAGTACAGAAGCGATGTGGAACACTACATCAAAGCTTCCAGCTCAAAGACAGACCTTCAGCGTCTCGTGGCCAGCGAGAAAGAAAAAACCGGTGTTTTCACAGGGGCATGGGCGGTGAATCCATTCAATGGAGAAAAAATACCCGTGTGGACAGCTGATTATGTGCTTTCCGGGTATGGAACCGCAGCAATAATGGCAGTTCCTGCTCACGATGAGCGAGACCATGCTTTCGCAAAAAAATACAGTCTTCCTGTTATTGAAGTTGTAGCACCCGGCGGGGTAGCCCAGGGTGTTGAGGATGCTGCAACAGTTGCTGATGGAGAGCTGATCAACAGCGGTCAGTTCACCGGCCTAAGCTCTGAGGAGTCCCGGAAAGTTATGGCAGATCACGCTGTTAAAAACGGTTTCGGTAAAGCGGAGACCCGGTACAGACTCAGAGACTGGCTGGTGAGCCGTCAGAGGTACTGGGGTGCACCTATTCCCATAATACACTGTGACAGGTGCGGTGCAGTACCGGACAGGAATCTGCCTGTGGTTCTTCCCGATGTGGAATCGTACGAGCCTGATGATTCAGGTCGATCTCCTCTGGCATCTCAGGAAGCGTGGGTAAACACCACCTGCCCCAGGTGCGGGGCACCGGCAAAGCGTGAAACAAGTACCATGGCGGGATTTGCCTGTTCCAGCTGGTATTTCCTTCGGTTTGTTTCGCCGCACTTCAGTGAAGGTCCCTTCGATCCGGAAGAGGTAAAAAAGTGGCTTCCAGTTGATCTTTACGTTGGAGGGGCAGAGCATGCTGTGATGCACCTGATCTACGCCAGATTTTGGACAAAGGTGATGTACGACGCAGGCATGCTGAACTTCACAGAGCCTTTTACCAGCCTCAAAAATCAGGGAATGCTTATAAGCTACGACCATCAGAAAATGTCTAAGAGCAAAGGTAATGTCATCACGCCGGACGAGATGGTTGTGAAGTACGGTGCAGATGCTCTGAGGCTTTATATCATTTTTATGGGGCCGTTCGAAGCAGAGATTGAATGGAACGAGGAAGGTCTTGCCGGTACTTACCGATTTGTGAAGCGGGTATGGAATCTGTTCCTTGAAACCGCAGAGCTGGAAGACGCTGAGTTCGACGAAGCTTTTGACAGAGA
>CAZRXU010000014.1:0-37484 GCA_964604135.1 uncultured bacterium
TACTCGTATGAACTCAAATGATCGTAGGTATAGGAGGAAGCGGGAGTTTAGGTAGTATCTGACCCAAACAGACGGGACATTTCTTGTATATCTCTCTATGAGATTCATCAGATATATGAGCACAGTTTTGCAGGTCGAGAAAACCCTTCCGAATATTCTTAGAAGTTATATACTTTTTAGGTCCATCTTCAAGCTTAGGTGAGAAGTGAGTACCATCCATTATTACAGCAAAGCTCTCTGCGAAAGTGCGACTTTCCCACCCCTCAGGAATCCACCCAACCTTCGTCTTCTTGTGACCTCTTCTGTTCTCGCTTTTGTCTTTCATTTGTAAATCCAATCCCTTTCGCCTGGTATCGGACAAACACTTGCGGAACTAATCACGGATGCTGTTTCCAACATAACCAGCAAATCTTCATGCTTGTGTTTTTGCTTTTTCACATTGCCTCTTTCTACAGGTATCTATCAATTCATCAATACGCATAACCAGCACTGCGGAATTTGACATACGCCCTTACAAGCGTCTGTTTCTCGCGTTAGGCAAAATTACTCTTTCCTGCTTTGATCAGGGGGGATATCCATTAGATGGAAAACCATCAAATCATCAGAAGGTTTTCTTGGATGAACATCATTCCTGATTTCTCTTAGCAAAACGGATAATGCCTCGTCATGATTCTCTAGGGTTTTCTCAATATTGCTATACCGAATAACTTCTTGGAAAGAGTACAGCGCCTGAAGAACAGCAGGTGGTGCTACTAGCACCAAAGAGTTAACTGCATCAGCATAGGAAATATGGGATTGAAGATTTGCACGACTGCCCACAACGCCAGAAAGAGCCTTAACATAGTTCTTGTAATGTTCGAGCTTAAGTTTTCTCCACTCTGATTCTCGCTCACGGCGTTTGCTCAGTGAATATGTCATTGTAGCAACAACTAAGGCGCTTGCGCTCGAAATAATAGCTACGAGAACTGATGTATCAAATGCCATGTCATGTTCTCCTTTTCATTCTTAGCCTTTTCCTCGCAGGGCAAGCACCGCAGGCTTTGCGGGAAAAATCGTCTCTTTTCAATACTCTGAATCTAAGCCTGAGATTTGCGGCTGTTCAAAATCCTTCAGTTCCATTGCTCCCTGCTTCTGAAGAAGCTTTAGTGTGGGAACCCTTATTGCGTCATGCTTTGGTATTGCCATTGCTTTTATCTCACTTCCCACTTTAAATCAAGACTGCCCCAGTTTGAACTTGATGTCGCAATTTGCGATTTCAAGAATCCGTTGCTGTATGCTCCCAACTGGAATTACTGCCTGGGATTCTTTCATGAACAGACTCCTTTGATAAAATTTGCCATTAGAACAACATCTCAATTGCGCAGCGGAGCTGCGTGCAGTTCAATGCCCAGCGCGTGCACAACCTTGAGGATTGTGTCGAATCCGGGAATGCATTCCCCCGACAAAGCCTTGTACAGGCTTTCCCGGGAAAGACCGGCATTTCGAGCAACTTGTGTAATTCCCTGGGCACGAGCAATATCTCCCAGTGCTTTGGCCACAAATGCCGCGTCACTGTTTGATTCTTCAAGGCACGCCTCAAGATAAGCTGCCATCTCCTCGGGTGTGCGAAGATGCGCTGCCACATCATATTGGGTTGCTTTTGTATTGCCCACTAATAGTCTCCTGTCGGTTCTCGTACAGCCCTTCCCGTTGAACTACCGGGTATTCCTCGGTAGTTCATTCTTCTCTGCAAATATCACTCTATGTCAGCAGACTGTGAAACTTGGTAATACTACCGTAGCACAGTTCCACTGTGTTCTATTGTCAGAAATCTGCATCATTTGTCTTACAATTCTCCTTGAACCAGTTGGAACAGTAGCCAATCCATTTTAGTTGATACTCTTCCGGTTCCAGTATTCTGTCAGCTAAATCGGCGATGCTCGAAATGCCCTGCCTGGGACCTTCGTTATGGATGTGTATATACAAGTCGCCCGATCCCTCGATATCTTCCAGGTTTTCAACATGTGCCCGTATACTGGTCTCGCCTCTTTCGTAAGCTGCGTAGGCACGGGAGTGCCCGTCAATTAAACTCGCCTGATCATTTATATAACTTACGAGTACAGGCGGCAGACTATCCTGCAACCCTCTTTCCCATGCCTCGCGCACTCTGTCAAGCTTTTTTCGACTGATATACCAGTTGTTTGGCCGCAAATCGACTAGTTTTATTACTTTTTCCTTCACCACGATTGTCTCATTTCCTGTGTTGTTTCAGTACATCCAATCAACTCAACCATCGTCGTTCTTTTGCCAATTCACTGAAGAGGCGCGTTTTCATCACTCTTCCCCGCTCCCAGCCCAAGCTTCTTCAAATGCTCTGCCATCTGCTCTTCAAGTTGCTGTATTTCCCTGTTTATGGTTTCAAGCTCTTTGAGGTTGGCTTCAATATCGATTTCCTCTTCTTCTTCAAAGGTGTCAACATATCTGGTGATGTTGAGGTTGAAGTCGTTTTCTTCTATTTCCTCCGGGGGAACGGATCTTGCGAACTTCTCGATGTCTTTTCTTTCAGTGGCTGCTTTCAGAATTTTATTGATGTGTTCTTCGTCGAGGAAGTTCTGTGCTTTGCCAGACCTGTATTCTTTTGAAGCTTCAATGAAGAATACATTCTTCCTGTTTTCGTTTGCGCCGCCTGGTTCTCTTGAACGGTCGATAACGAGAATTGCAACAGGTATGCCTGTTGTCTGGAAAAGACCTGCCGGGAGGCCGATTACAGTGTCTATAATGTTTTCCTGAAGAAGGCTTTTTCTTATTCTGCCCTCTGCGGCACCACGGAACAAAACTCCGTGGGGAACTACTACTACAACCTTGCCTTCTTTTGCCTTTGCGGTTTCCACCATGTGGCTGATAAATGCGTAGTCGCCTTTTGTTTTTGGCGGCATGCCACGGTGAAAGCGGTTGTATATGTCATTCTCTGCGCCTTCACCGCCCCATTTCTTAAGGGAAAAGGGCGGATTGGCGATGACAAGATCGAACTTCATCAGAGAATCGTTTTCTGTGAGACGCGGGTTGTTAAGGGTGTCGCCCCATTCAAGTGTTGCAGAGTCTTTGCCGTGAAGAAACATGTTCATTCTTGCCAGGTTGTATGTGCTGCCTATGCTTTCCTGACCGTACAGGGCGTAGTTGTTTGAACCCAGTTTCTCGACCTCTTCACCTGCCAGAAGAAGAAGACCTCCTGAACCGCATGCAGGGTCGCAGATGCGCCAGCCTGGCTTTGGTGCGGCAAGCTTTGCAAGAAGCACCGCAACGGATTTTACCGTGAAGAACTCACCTGCCTTTTTGCCTGCGTCAGAGCCGAAGCGCTCTATCATGTACATGTACGAGTTGCCAATGATGTCGCTGTCTGCTACAGACAGGTCAATTTTGGCAAAGTCATCAAACAGGTGGCGCAGCATTTTGTTGCGCTGAACTGTTCTGCCAAGAATGGCGTCGGAGTTGAAGTCGATTGAGAACAATCCTTCCAGTTTTTTGCCGTTTGCGTCTTCTATTTTGTGAAGTGCTATGTTGATAAGCTCCCCAATGTTGTCTTCATCTTTCTTCTTCAGCAAATCGTGGAAACCGGTTCCCTCCGGTATCTTAAACCTGAAGTTCTTTAGTCTGAGCTTGATTCTGTCTTTGTTGTTTCCGTATTTCTTTTGTAACTTCTGCACCTCATCCTTGTGCAGGTCGCTCATGTACTTGTAGAAGAGAAACATCAGCACATAGTCTTTGTAAATACTGGCATCCACATTCATTCTGGAAGAATCCGCCGCTTTCCAGAGAGTTCTGTTCAGGTCTTCCTGTGTGCAGGCAATGGGCTGCGTCATGGGCTATATCTCCAATTCACTGTTCATGAGGTTTTTAAGTATTTGTGTTTTCCTTTTTGTAAGCTCTGTGTAGTTTGAAATTGCATTGTTCATTTCCACAAGTTTCTTCTGCTTTGAAATTGACGGGACGGGTATCTCCATTTTTTCTATGTTCTTCCGCTTTACAAAAGGGATTGAACTGAGCTCCTGCAGGCTGCTGAGTTTTCTCTGTCCCTTTGTTGAGTTGAGGTAAAGGGCGATGTATTCTGGAATTACTTCTTTGCTCGTAAGTGTAATAACCATAACTGAGGCGGTAGTTACCCAGGTTTCGCCCTGGGGCATGTCGAACACAGCGGCAGCAAAATGCCCTTTGTTTAACACAAGAACCTCCCCGTTTTTTAAAGGGCTTCTGGGTGTTACCTGAGTTCTGAGGAGAGTGCTGCCGTTGAAACTAATGGTACCATCACTGCTGATGTTCTTCGGCTGAACTATTTTTGTTGTACCCTCCGGGTCGTCTATCACCCTGCTTCTGAAGGAGTAGCCAACTCTGATTGTGCAAAGATCTTTAACCTGCATATTGCCTCCAGACTGGCAATACTATAATAGATTACTGCATTATTGTCAATGTTATTACTACAGTATTTTTATACTGCTTAATGATTCGGCGAGCGGCGACTACACAATTACCTGCTGTTGTGACTGCCTTCTTCCATGGCAATCTTAACCCACCTGACCAGTCTGCCTCTGACATCTTCTTCAACAGCAAGTTGATCAATCCTCTCCAGAAGTATTTTCCCTGAATCATTCCTTCATTCAACAGATTTGTAACAAATTCTCTGTCCTTATCCCAGTAAGCCACAAATTTACTTGTTGCAAGGTCGTGCGCTCCAAGGCAGTAACCTGTACACCCTCGTGTCCTGCTTTCCCAGCCTGCAGGCAAGGTAACAGCTCTTTATCCTCTGCGACATCACAAGCTGCCCGGATTGCATGCTCTAACTGATCAAACCTCATCGCCGGATACCTCTATCATTGCCAGAATTCTATCCCGTTCATGGCTGTTCAACACAGCGAGAAATGGCAGACTCCGTCTAAGTCGAACGGCACGCGAACTGGCTGAAACCAGGAGATCCCTTATTCGTTCGGGAGAGTACATCTCAACAATCTGCCTCCACTCTGCAATGTCTCTATCGGCCATTCCCTGATCTTCTTTTAGCAACATGGTCGTGTAGCGATGAGTTCTCCGCAACATAGATGGGTCATTCTTTATGAGATCCGCAACAGCTTTTGCTAATTTCAGAGACCGTTTTTCAGAATCCTTGTGTATTGATTTGCCGGCAGTATGATTTCTGTCTGTTGTGTTGCCCGTACCACACAGCACAATTCCACATTCGGCGCTTCCTTCACGTCGGCACGGGTAAATACTGTCAACTCAATAATCATGTCATACTTCTTTTCAGTTTCAATAAGCCGGGTACGAAGCTCTTCTCTTATCCATACACTCGCACCAGGTTGAGCTACTACCTCCAGCTGAAGTGCCTTTCCTGTATCTGCTGGCAATTCTGTGATCCAGGCTGTTATAACCTCTGGAATAGTAAGAATCTTCCGAAGCCGGAAGATTAAACTCTCATAGCGTTCATGTTCTTCCTTGAACAGGAGCCCCAGCAGGTTCATGAAGGGATGATCTCTTGCTTTGAATTTCAGGGCACGGCCTGTTCCTGCCCTTTCAGCTATACCCAGGTTTTCCAGATGCACCAGTGCCTTTCGTGCGCCTGCGTGGGAAATACCGGCCATATCAGCAGCATCAGCCACACCTACAGAACCAGCAGCTTCGTAAACAAGAACTCGAATTAGTCGAACCAGTGCCGGTGATTCCAGAATATTATCATTCCAAATCAGCAGACTGCAATAACTCGATGAGATGCAACGAAGTGCAGTTCTGTTGAATTTGGTGGTTAGGATTCTATATTTTCACCTACTAGTTTAAATGGATCAACTTACGATATCTACTAATAGGGTTTCCTTCCGAATATGCAGAAGAAATTGCTACCACCAGAGCATGAATATAGAGTCTTATCGGCTATCTGTTTCAGTCTATTTTTTTGTTCGGTTCGGAGTAACTCTATCAATCTGTTGTAGTCCTCCTCAAAACTGATTGGATCACCACCCCCAGCTAAATAGTATTTCTTGTAATTATCCCTTGATTCCTGATTTTCCTCCTCAGTGCTTTCTCCTGCGAATCTCTCAATTATCTCAATTCTTAACTTCTGTTCAGGTTCATCGTAGGGAGGTACTAGGAATTCGAGCTTATCTCTGCAGAAACCTCTGATCTCTTTCAGACCTGTTTCTTGCATCATCTTAGGAACTCTTGCTCCAATTCCATAATCTCCAAATCCCAACATCTTACGTCCATGTATCCATATGAGTTTCATTCTTCTTTGGAAAATTATGTCATCAATATTCATTTCTTCATTCGCAGTAGAGAAACCCAATCGCAAATACCTCGAAACATTATCCAGCTCCTTGCAGACCACAATTCCACCTGGTTTTGTAATCCTTATCATTTCACTGATCGCTTTTTCCGGATATTCAAGGTGCATCAACAAAGTTTGACACATAGCCACATCAACTGACCCATCGTCAATAGGAATGTCATAGCAGTTTCCAGTAATGAAGTTTGCATTTCCATTCTTAGACCACTCTACCGAGATATCTCTAGCTTCGCTCATCAAGGAATCAGAGCAATCTACACCTATGTAGGTGCCATGTTCTCCGAAGTGTTTCCAGTAGGTCCATCCAAGGTAACCAAGTCCACAACCAATATCGGCAACTGTCATTCCAGGAGACAAACCCATTACTGAAGCAAACCTATCAATCTGAGACTGATTCCACATGTACTTGCGTTCTTCGATTATCTGCCTTTTATAGCCTTTTTCAGCCCATTTGTTCTTAACAGTAAAGTTTTGCTTCATATTGTTCCTTTAGCTGTTGTCCAGAGACTTACCGTGAATCCAGTAATCCTAACAAGTGGATACTTCAGATAGCTTCGTTTGATTCTTGGGGCTCTCATAGCAAACCTTCATTTCAAATAGATACTATAGTTTCTAATTACGTATTTCAGTTACTTATTGATTGCTATAGCTATTTTCATTTGAGATGCCTACTCCTTTTTGCAGAGCAAATTACAATTTTAACGCAGCGGCAGCAAAATGCCCTTTGTTTAACACAAGAACCTTTCGGGCTTCAGGGGGTTACCTGAATTCCGAGGGGGTACTGCCATAGAAATTTACGGTAGGTACCATCACTGCTGATGCTCTTTCTTATTCCGGCTCTGAAGCTGCCTGTTCTGCCGCAGGTGTGGCTTTTACTTCGGTGAATGCTGCAGGTGCTATGCCACTGACAGGGTTCGAATTGTACCAGAACTCGAACTTTGCAGGCTCGTCTTCTGATGGAGATATTTCGCACACAAACATCTCAACACCGTTGTACACCGGCAGGAACCCCCGGGGAACATCATTTGAACCTGGAAGCACGGCTCCCACAAATGCGTGGTCATTAACTGTGGAAAGAAATGCCCGGTACCCCATTCGCGCAAGAACGGCACTGCAGGCAATTGCGATATCAAAGCTGTCTCCACCGAGGTCGGCAAAAGTTTGCGCCGGGTATTTTATGTATTCAAAATCAGACTCGCCCGGTTGATCTGCAACATACCTGAAGCATGAGAAAAATGAGAAAACAAGGTGTAATTCTGCAAAACCCCGCAGGTTGTTTGTTCCTGCAATTTCTCTTAACTGACCGGCAACGGAAAGAACCACTGATTCGTTATCATCCCGCGTGGTGAAGGCTGTATAGTTTTTCTTTGCCTTGTTGCTTTCAGACAGAGCAACACAGCTGTTGTACAATTCCTGCGGAACAGAGACTTTAACGGAACACCCGGAGGACCTTCCCGTGCTTGTGTACGGTTCTTCGTTGTGTATCCACTCAATTTCCTGCAAGATGCTCTGATCTGTGCTTTCAACATCATCTGCGTGAATAGCCGGCAGCTTACCGGGTTCTTCAGTGTTGTTCAGCGTTGCTTTTTTACCGGCACCGTTTAACAACCCGAACACCACCAGAGCATCTACAGCAAGAATACCAGGCAATGGCCATATTCCATATTCCGGATGCTGCAGTTTCAGCACAGCGTAAATGACCGATACAACCAGCACAGAAACGGTAGCGACTGGAGCAAGACCATCCGGAGCCCTTTCAGAGCTGCCGAAACTTTCCTGTATTTTACCTATAAGCAAATACTTGAACAGTGCATAGGTAGCCGAAACGCCCACAAGCAGAATCAATATGTACTTGATTACTGAAGCAACACCCGGCATGAACAAAAGAGCGAGCTTCTCGGGAATTGTGGGATTTACGGGAAGCATGATAATTACTATCCAGAGAATCGAAGTGAGCAATTGAGCTGTCATTACAGTCTGCCCCTCTCTGTTTGAATAATTACTCTGCTTATGCAGAAGAGCAGCGGGTATTCCCCCATATCCAGTACCGTGGGTTCACCGGAGAAACCCTGTTCCTTCATCTGGCTCTCGACATTCTCGATTAAGTCACTGGGCGTACCAATTATCAATTCCTCGGTGCCTATGCTGTCACGGCTGGTCATAGGAATTGTATAACTGATTAAATCTCTGAGGACTTTGTCCAGCGTGTGATCTCTGCTGCTTTCGTTAACCTCTGATTTAATGCGCAATATATCCCTAAATGAAGGAACGTATCTGATATCTTTACCAAGATTGATTTCATTCAGGCAGAACTCACACAAAACGCTATCAAATGTCTCCATGCTCCATGAATCCAGATAGAGCCCCTTCATAATTGCTGTGTCTTCAATCATTTTTTTTACAAGACTCTCTGTATCAACATCAACTACACTGTTGATTATGTGTTTGTACTCTTCAACTGATTCCAGTATGGGGCTTAAAACAGCGTACTTCTCTCCTTCTATGCGCTGGTATTTGCTGCGGTTTGAGTTAATAAACGCATTCAGGTTTGACTTGTATTTACTTAGATCCTCTCTGGCCTTTTGAAGGAGAGCCCGTATTTTCGATGCAATAATTTCCATTTCATGAACAGCATTCTGAGACAAACGACAAGACTGTACAGCCCTCATTTCAGAAACAGCACTATCCCGCGCGGCAACGATGCTGCTCCCCGAAGCCTTTAGTTTTCTGTGGAAGTGCAGGTAGGCTGCCCCGAGTGCCACAAATCCCGCCAGCAATCCAACAGCTCCTCCAGCGCGGGGAATTGCCATGTGCACAGAAACTGCGAGAATTGAAGCAACAGGTAGCATCCAAAGCAGTACTCTTAAGAAATACGAGCGGGGATCGAGCTGAACCGTGGTCTTCTTCTTCAAAGCGGCAAGTACCGAGTTTAAGGAACCATCTCTACTGCCTGAAGCCCTTCGATCTCCGTCGCAGTTGCCCTCGACAGATGAAACAAGAAACTCGGCACTGGCCGGCGCAAAAACCCTGCTGTCAAGAATATTGCGTATGGCCGGAAGAAATCCGCTTAAAGCCTCACCGCTTAAATGCCTTCCCGCCTTTCCTAGAATCATTCTCCATTTCCAGGCGGCAGTCATGTCAAACGCAGAAGTATACGATCTGATCTGACCAGGCCATTCAGACTTGTTGGAATCATGAAGTTCACATGACAATGCGTTGCTATCCATATCAATATCAAATGTGTTTGAGGCCCATTTGGGGGTTGCCGGTATTCTGAATTTTGTCTGTATCCCAGCTGCTTCGGGGTCAAACAACCGTAAACCGATTTCTTGGGGGTTTACAGCGCGAACAACAGCCTTCATTTCATCCGTTAAGCCTTCCAGCTCCATATCACGTACAGATTTCT
This sequence comes from uncultured bacterium, assembly GCA_964604135.1. Lineage (GTDB taxonomy): Bacteria > Fermentibacterota > Fermentibacteria > Fermentibacterales > JCC-6 > Sabulitectum. Next base: position 9,714 of record CAZRXU010000014.1, read on the forward strand.
TGAATTGATAATTAACCAGCTTATCTGCGATCATACGGGCCAATATGTTCTTTGAAGACCAGATGAAACCATACTTACCGGAAAAACCTATTGTACTGACCGATCCCCGATTCTTTGAAATATCAAACCCGTTATTGGGCAAAAAACCAGTAAGAACAGTTCCGGATATGCTTGAAACAACTTCACTTCTTCCAACACGCGCCCCGGTATGCAAAGTATCCTGTACCAGATAGTATGCAAACAACTTAGGAACATCCAGATTACTCAGATCAACATCGCCCTCTGCCTTTTCAAAACAGAACCCGGTGTGAATCTCATTTGGTCTTTGTTCTATGGAATCCAAAATAAAGGCCGGGATGCGAGAACCGAAGTCTTCAGAACACCATACGTAGACATTACAGATTCTTATTTCGCTTTTTCTATCTCTTCCTTCTACTTTGTATCCCTTATCGATGATGTACGCAATATTCTGCTTCTGCAGAATTGAAGACCTGGCCATACCCGTTATGTCACCGATTACTTTGAGGTTTTCGGTTGTTTCCCCTGAATCCACCTTCAGTATTCGCCAGGCACATTTCAATTCACTGGGTAAAACCTCGTAGAACACCTTTAAGTCATCAATGACTTCCTTCCCAAATTCTCCGAATCCAACAGTTATTGAAAGAGCAACTGTTCTTTCACTCTCTGCTACATTCACAGGATCCCCCTTACAAAGCAAGGCATTGTTCCAAATATTTTCCACGGTACAGACGAGCACACACACACTGACACATCAGGGCTTAGCAGCCTTGTTACCGCACACTTAAAGTATTGTACAGTCAGGCGTTGTTCCTCGCCCATTCTGTTAATGCTTTCAACTCATTCTCAAGCAGGGTCTTGTTGGAACCTGTTGCTTTTCTTACTGCTGGTTGAAGAACTTCTTCAATATACCTGGCCAGCTGAAGCCTCAGATCCATTCCGGTCTGCCTGTAGTACTCGCTGAAGGCTTCTTCTATGGTTTTGCTCCAGTCTTCGTGGTTCTTTAGTTCATTTACAGCGTTTTCCCGCCCCTGACCTATTTTGCGGTCTTCCGGGGGATTCTTTCCTTCAAGCTTGAACCAGAGCGGGCCGCAGTGTTCGGGAATAGCAGGTACACCTTCCAGATCATGTATGGTTTTCCAGTGCCCCTTGTACCCGACCTCAAGGTTTGTTGTGTTGGATGCTATGTCGTATTTTTCTTCGAGGCCATAGTAATACCAGTCACCGCGCTTCACTATAAGACCAAGTGCCATTCCCTTGGCAAATGCCTGCATGGATTCATCATCTGTAGGTGGAAGCATCGAAACATTGCTGAAGGCGGAATGAACATGAAGCATATACCTGCCCTTCGATTGCCTCAGCCTTTCTTTGTATATCTCTTCCCACCTCGGTGTTGCCGAAAGGAAATACGCTCTGGCACCATGAACCCGTTTGTTCACAGATATCATGTACGGAATTTCCGTGTCAAGAATTTGACCCTTCGCTCCGTTTACTGAATACTTCTCTGTCCATTCAGCAATCTCCTCCGGGGGATTGATCTCTCCTTCATCATCAATTTCATGCTTAACTGATACACAATAAGTTTCCGGCATTTGAATGGTACCCAGCATCTGTGAACCGAGCTGCCAGAATGGTGAGCAAAGCTCGAAAAGCATCTGCAGTTTTTCTTCAAGGAATGCTCCCGCATTCTGTGAATTATCGCGGATATACTGCACTATGTTAGTTTCCAGAATACTCTTCCAGAATTTTTCTGTGATTAGTTCCTTCATTTTTGCGGTAACTACATCCTTGCCCTTTGAACGGTTGGCAACCTGAAGCAGCCATGCTACAAACAGCTCTTCATTAAACTCTTTGCCCTGTGTTTCACAGTAGAGTGCTACTACCCCATTGTAGATATCAGACGAAGTTACGTAGTGCTTTCTGTAGTATTCCGATTCGTATCCCGGCTCTGTTATTTCAATCTCTGTGGCAAATCTTGAGTTACCGGCAGTTCTGCTTGAACTGCTTGTTTCGGCACGCAAAACTTCATCGGATGCATCCTGCTGAACAGCCTGGAGCACTTGAATAAGATTAGACCACACAGCCAGCAGCCTGGTAGCGGCAGTTCCCAGAGATTCTATAATTTCGATGGCGTGACTTTTAACAAAGTTCTCCAGTTTGGCATCAACATACTCGTTGTACAGAATTATGGTCTTATCAATGACCTCTTTGTGCTTGCCGCGTTTTTTGTCTAGCCAGCCAATTTCGCTGAGCTGAGTTTTGTGCTGCTCAATGTCACGGGAAAACCTTTCGCTGCTTCTGCTCCAGCTGGAAAGTTCGGATTTCAGTTCCTCTCCCATGTACTTGCAGACACTCTCCAGTTCCTGCAGAGCTTTAACCACAGTACTCAGATTGTAGGTTACGCTGAGGCCCAGAACCCACTTGTTCACTAGACCTTCGAGTCTGTTCGGTATTTCACCGGAGACTCCATGCAACAGCTTCTTCTTGTTTTCGGCGGCCAGTGAATTGACTTCCTGCTTAATCACAGAATCTATGTAGCTGCTCTCCGCGTCCAGTTCGTCAAGAAACTTTTCCACATCCTTGCTGTCTGTAAAAGCCATGGGATCAATTCCCTTTGACGCACTGGAAATAATACCGGCTTCTCCCCGCAAGAGCTGTTCGATAATCTGGTTGTTTGGAGCCCTGTCTTCCAGCTCATTTGTTTTTAAAAATGAGGCAACTTCCTTTCTGATCATTCCAAGTGCTTCAGTTCCCCCGAGTATTTTGTCGGAAATAACTTCACTCAGCGAATTGCTGGTACAGTACTCGGCAACTCTTCTTGCAGGATACACAAGTGAAGAGCTGGCTATGCTGCTGAACAGACGCATTTTCCCGGATTTGGGATCAGGAGCAAGCCCATTAAAAATACCCATATTTATAAGTGCAGACTGGCTGTTGGCACCGAATGTGGTTCCTATATCCTGATAGATTGATGACGCGACAACCTCATACATATTCTCAAGCGTGATGCTTCCAGATGTGTTCTTGTTATCAACCAGATAGACATTGTTGAACACTCTCGTTGTATTACCCAATTCCACCGAAGTGCCGGAATCGTAGTCAAATACTATTTTGTCGTATTCCTGATCAAAAAGATACTGCAGCTCCATGAGAGACGAGTATGCATTTGTTCTTATGTTCTTTCTCTGCTGCTCATCGTTTCTTACTTTGGTGTCGTAGGCATCCGGCAGGGTGAAAACACCGATTACAGTTGTGTCCCACCCTATCTGGTAATCAATCACATCTCTGGCAACAACAGCCGCATCTACAAAGGCACCTGAGCCTGTTCCACCAACAAGGGATCCAACTATATAAACAATTATGGACTGTTTTTTTATAGTTACTCCCCTCTGCGCGGCTTTTGCTTCCTGAGCGTTCTGGGCTTTTGTAAGTTCGTCAATCAACCCTTCAATGCTCTTTCTTACATTCTCGTAGTCCAGTGCAAATGCCAAAGCGCCAAGAGACCTGATCTGGGCAGCCCCTGTACCCTGAGAGAGAAGACTTATGTACGCCGGGGAAAGGTCATCCAGAGGAAATCTTGTTGTGATTCCACGATGATGACTGGCATTTTTAATGAAGTTTTTAGCTTTTCTGGTACCGATCATGCAGGTTTCCGAGTTCTCTATTTTTGTGTAGCCTTTTTTGGCAGATGCGCTTTTTATATCGGTATCGATAAAAAGAAACTTGTTAAGAATGTCCTGCTTGTTCCTGATCACTTGCTCGCGCACACTTAAAAGAATCTCAGAGCCGGTTCCCCCAAGACCTATCAGAAGCGTTGGTGAAAAAACAGTTCTATCGCGGGTTGTTTCCTTGCTCATAGCTTCAGCTTTCCTTTCACTATCAATGTGCAGTTACTGGCGTCTTGCTGTTTTTCTTCTAACTGTTCTGCCTTTGTATTCAAAGATCCAACCGCCAAGATGAAAAACATCGTGATTATGCAGCCTAATGCTTGCCTGTTTTCTATCGTTGAGTGTTAATGCAACTCCTGCCTTCGGGAAAACCGTTACAAAACGGTTGCCACCTACGACAGTTACTTTCAATGAAGCCATTTTTTTCGAGGCTCCTGGAACAACAACACCTCTGTTACCAATTTCACCGGCAGTGCCGAACGTGGAAATATCTTCCCGTTTTCTGGTACCAGGGCTGTCAGCCGACCAATAGTGGAAAGTACCGAACAGTTTGCTCTGCTGATGTCTGCGGAAAAAGAATAATCCCGCCGCAACAAGAAGAACGCCTCCTCCGATAACAGCAAGTGTTCTGGGCCAGGTAGGCGGAACAAGTGATGTTTTTATAACAACATGAACAGCAAGCCTGTCTGCTGCAAAGTCTTCATTCTCATACAACCCAACCAGAACATCACCTGAATACTCTCCGTTGCCTACAGCATTGTCGGCAGAAGCAGTAAGTGTTACAATAGCTTTCCCTGATATTGAGTGGTCAACACTGCAATTTACGGTTAAAGCGGCAGGAATATCAGTACCGTCAAACTGTACCGAGATCAAAGATGTGTCTACTTCAAACGGAATATTCGTAATCTCAACCTTCGTTTGATACAGTGACTGCAGTTCAGAAACCTCAAGATTAAGCTCATCTGTATCTGCTTCCCAGCGCACAGTATCAACACGAACAGCAATGTTTACATTCACAAGAATGCTCTGAATTGATCCGCCCATTTGCCACTGCCCTGCATTTTCAAGAACCGGACAGTAAAATCCATGGAACTCGTTGGAAGATAAGTTCCCTGTCAGCATTGCCCCTATAAACACCCTCAACCTGTCACCAGACAGAACTTCAGTGTGGCAGTTCAGCTGAAGGCCGTCAGGCAAATCGGGAAAATCCTCTACAAAGTGAATTTGCTCCGCAGGTATTTCATTGGGGCTGGTTGTTGAAAGAAGAATGTCTGTGTATCCCGATATTTCGGTATCTCTGCCGGTTATGTCAATTGTGATTTCGCGGGAGGGGTCGTAATCTACGAAGATGAAGCTTTGCAACAATCCATCTAACCTGTTGAATGCGTCTTCAAGCCTGGAAGAAAACAAATAATGATTGCCAAATATAGCACTGAGAGTACGACCTATTTCGGTGTCTTCCTGCTGATTCATCTGAATGTGAACAACGAACCAGTCGGTGTTGTATGCTGAAGAATCAGCTCTTACTTCATCCAGCGTAATTTCGTCTGTCAGCCCTGACGGAGGATCATTTCTTCCGTCGGTAAGGAACAGAATAACTCTTTCGTGGTGCGGATACTGTCGTTCCAGCACAGAGCACTTTTCAAAAGCACTCTGTATCGCCAAAGCGTGATACGTACTGGCATCATTGAATTCCAGTGTATCCACATAATTCTTCAGTTGTTGAGTACTCTCGCCGGACTCTACAACAACTGTTGCCATACGGTCGTAAGAACCGGTGCCAAAAGTAATGAGTGTAACTGTATCACCGTTGTTCAGCAATCTGTTCATCGTCTGATTGAACATTGCTGTTACCGGCTCAATAAGAGAGTTTGATCGCATTGAACCGGAAACATCCAGAACAATGACCAAATCAATTCGACCATCATCACTCAGACTGAAAGATGGTATCGCCAGAAGAAGAAGTATTGACAGTTGTGAAATGAAGAAACGCCAAAGCACATTATCAATCGTTCTTCTCATTGAACACCCTTCGCTGAAACACTCTTACTTACAAGCTGCTGTTTGCTGAGACCGTAAAACAGCAATTCCAACCGATTATCGATTATCTCCTGCGCGCCTGACGAACACACGAGTAAATCAAAATAGGCTCTGTTTTCAGGAATGTCAATACTGTTTAGTCTCCCCGGGGCAGACAGACAACCACTTAACAATTGTGTGACTTCTGGTGTACTTAATAACCTGCTGAACACTGTTGCCTGGGACACAGAGCACTTCGGGGAAAGGAAATCAACATATGATGAACATGACCTCCCATGATGTGGCCTTCCACTATCTTATACTCTCGTTGCTGGGCAAGATCACGAAAAACCTCTCAAAGGTATTCACGAAGCTTACCGTACAGGGCCTTTCTTCAGTATTTGGGAATGAATACTACATGGTACTTGCCTCCCCCAACCGAATGTTTTAAAGTCTCTGTAACTTACACAGTTACTTCCTTTCAACTTGCAACGATCGGTTCTTTAAAGGGAGTTCATGTTAATCCCGGAATTGTCAAACTTTGTCGGCCCCCCAGCAAAGCCAGGGGGGCATAATTGTACTAACCTGCCTTGCGGAACTACCTCGTGCAGCGTATGTTGCTGTTACGAGGGAGGAAATATGAGTAAGTTAATCTGAGGGAGGTCTAATTCCCCGCCCCTTGGGGCGGTGGAGGTTTCATTCTGCATTGTGATTCTTGTCACTGGTGTTATTCAGGCAGAATCAGCGACGGTTTTTGAAACTCAGTTCCACGGTACTCCAAACGGCTGGAGTAATCTCCACTGGGAATTCAGCGGAAGTGATGGCGCTTATCTGAACAAATGGGTCTCAAGCCCCGATGCGTACATGGCTGTAGCGGGTTCCCAGTCGGGCACAGCAAGCTGGTACTTCGTTCCTGATGGAACGGATTCACTTGTAGTCCATATCGAACACGACATCTATGCTATGGCTGCCAGCGAGTCAGAAGTCTACATCCAGTTGCTGAGCCCATCGACAGCAAACGAGTATCTTTTCTACGAAGATATCCAAAACGCTTACACCTCAGATGAACCTATCAACCTAACTATTACATCTCCACTTGCAGGAAACTGGGTCGGTTTTAAGATCTATGCTTACATTACTACCTGCTATCCGGGCTACGCCATTATAGAATGGCATATAACTGATTTAACAGTAACAGCTTACGGGAACGGGATGGCGCTTGAAGCTGTTACATGGGCAGACCTTAAGCAGTTGTAATTCTCAGCGTTTAACTGTGCAAATGAGATAATACAGGTCACGAGTATGAGTCAAACTTACTGATAAGTGGAGGCTAGATCTCTCCGTCCAGGACAGCGGCTGATGTTACCGCACCGCATTCACCGCAGGTGAACTGCAGGTGATCCCACATGTCAAGCGAAAGATACCAGTCGACCTTGTGCTTTGGAGGCCTTTTAACCGGGCTACCGCATGCGGGGCAAGCCCACTCTTTGCTGGAGTTCCTTCTGAGGTTTCTAAGGCTCTCACGGAGGAGGGCAACAGTTTCTGTCTGGCCCCGTTCCAAGGCAATATCTACAGATGTACTCTGCTGTGCATTTCTGTGGTATGCCTTTGCCCCGGCTGCAAGAAGAATTTCCACAATTTTCACAGGATCGTCCAGCTGAACAGCGAAGTGAAGAGGTGCGTTGCCGTCTGTGTCTTCCGCACCGGGGTCGGCTCCTGCAGCAAGAAGCAGTTTTACATTTTCAGCATGACCGGACACCACTGCAGTGTGAAGAGCAGTGGCACCAGAAGTGGTTGTGGAAGCGGGCTGCACACCTGCCTGCAAAAGAGACTTTAGAAGAGTGCTGTCTGTGAGCTCCGCTGCAAGGTGAAGAGGCGTTATACCAGCGAGGTTCAGGGACCTGTTGAAGTCACCCCCTTTGGAAACCATGTTTCTGAATATAAGAGTGAGGGATTTCTCATCTCCTGATGTCTCTGCTGCTTTTCTAACCAGAGTGGTTATCAGATGCTTGCCCTCGGCAGAATTCTTACCGGAAAGATCACATCTTCCAGAGGAAAGTGAAACAATCTTTTTCCAATCAACACTGCTGTTCGACAATTCATTCTGCATTTTTTTTAGATTGCTGGAGAACAGTGCCATTACCCCTCCCAGAATAATCATAATCGGTTTGGTCTACCCGAACAGCGATTATGCTAATTTTCAGTTGAAACCGAAAGTGCCTGCAGGAAGGCCCAGTTTTATTGCTATCTCTGGAATTACCTTTTCAACGGCTTCCAGCCCTATATCACTTATCTCCTCAACTAGATGAAACTCAGCTCCGGTGTACCTGCTTAAGTCAGGTTGAATAAGGAAATCAGGCTGCCACTGGCGGAGATTCGCATTTACAAGCGCTCTCTGTGAAATCTGAACGGCAGTAAAAGATGTTTCAGGTATCTTGGGGTTCCTCAGTTTCTGTAAAAGCGGTATGTCTGAAACCGCCTCTACAACCTGTTCAGGAATGTGCAGCCTGCTGGCGAGTTTTTCCAGGCTGCCGTGCTCTGCAGAAACCGTTTCCAGCCTGGGAACAACACCAAACAGGTTAACTGCAATTACAACATCCGCCCCCATCTCCCGGCACTGCCTCACAGGCAACGGGTTCACAACACCTCCGTCGAGATAGTTCAGCTCTCCTATTTTCCACGGAGAAAAAATAGCCGGGATTGAAACGCTGGCCCGCAGAACATCAGAAAGTTTCCCGGATTTAAAAGTTACTTCCTCACCTGTTTCTAGCACCACAGCATTTGCGCAGAACTCTCTTGTGAGCGAGTTAACTGTGTAGCCTCTGAACCAGCTTTCAAGCAAATTGTACAGCTTTATGCCCTGCAAAAATCCTGTAACCATGGGAAGCTCCGGGTCAAGCATATCCCGAACCCCGGCCTTGTCGAGTTCTTTAAGCGATTTGTAACAGTCCACATGCTGATATGTAGCCCACAGGGCTCCCACCACCGCACCCATACTGGTACCTGCTATACAGTGAACGGGTATGCCGCTTCTCTCTAGAGCAAACAGAGCTCCGAAATGAGCATAGCCTCTGGCACCTCCTCCTCCGAGGGCTACACCGACCTTTACCATTCGCCAGACCTGTTAGCCCATTTTACACTGCTGACCCCCTGAATATTTGCCAGAAGCTCTGCTGCCTTGAAGTCGGTGACTCTGCGTTTTGATCGCAGTACAAGATTCAATTCGATTCCTGTCTCGGATATCCTGAAAGTAGAACTTTTTATGTGAAGACCTCTTTCTTTAAGAACATCTGAACACTCTTTCTGGAACTCCTCAAGCTGTCTGGGAGCTGATCTCACCGAGAGCTTCCAATAGCTTGCAAGAGGAAGTTTGTCTTCAAGAGCGTCAAGAACAAGAAGAACAAGCAACGCAGCGGCAGTTGCGATACCCGCAAGTGTGTAGAACGCAAAACCACTGAGAACTCCAATCATGGCAACAAACCATATGCAGGCAGCAGTTGTAAGACCACCTACGCCCTCCCTGTATTTTACTATGGTGCCCGCACCCAGGAAACCTATGCCTGTAATAATGCCAGCGATTATTCTTCCTGTGTCTATACTGATTTCAGGAAGATTTTCTTCAGCATGAACACCGGCAACAACGGCAATTGCGGCCCCAAGGGAAACAAGTATGTGTGTTCTCAGGCCAGCAGGTCTTCCGTGAATCTGCCTTTCCAGCCCCACTATTCCTCCTGTTATGAAGGCAGCCAGCAGCCTTGCTGCAGAATCTGCTACTGTCATGTCAGCTTCCCTCCTTCAGTCTGTGTATCAGCGAGTATATCAATTCGAGAAGATCTTCAGGTTTGTGTGGTTTGTGCAAATAGCCGGTGGATGCTGCAACTATAAGATCCTGAACACCATGGGGAGCATCAAAGCCCGAGGTGATTACAATCACCATGCCGGGCTTGCTTGTCTGGCAATACCTTACAATTCCGGATGTGGGCATACCCGGCATGTTGAGATCAAGTACTGCCACGTCATAGCTGTGCTCTTTCAGCAATTCTATTGCGCTGTCTCCGTTTGTCGCTTTGGTAACATTCATTCCATTCTTTTCAAGGTAATCTGAAACCGATCGCAGTACAATATCCACATCATCAGCAACCAGAACAGAGAGACCGGGAGCGTCGGGGTTTCTGACAATACGGCAGTGAGCATCCTCTTCACTGACAATGTGGTCATACCCGTCAAGAAGAAGACACAGAACGGTTTCACCGGAACCTCTTTCAAATACAATGCTGCCGTCCAGCTTGTTCAGCGCCTTGTATCCGTTTCCAATTGTGGGCCCGTACTGCCTTTCCACATCGGCAACGGAATAATTCCGATTCGAAAGAATGTCTCTCAGAGCCACTGGCATTATAAACCCGTCGGAATACCTGATACATACCTTGTAGCCTGGAGATACTGCATCAACAGTGTTTCCATAAACAGGCACCCTGTTTGAAACATCAATTCTGATTCTGCCCTCACCATTCATTATTGCCGTGGAATTAAGTGCCAGTCCGTAGAAAAACTCCCGAAGTATTTCCATATCCGCTTTTATCCACGCGCTGCAGCTTCCAGTTACTTCAATTTCCACACGCTCTGGAAGTATTTTCTTCAGTATTTCTGCAATCAGGCTGATTTCATGGGAGAGATCTCCCAGTCTTCTTTCCGTATCTCCGGTTACTGCTGCCTGCAGATCATTGCACAGGTCGGCCAGTTTCTCTGCAGAGTTTAGAACTGAAGCAAATGAATCGTTTTCATCGGATGTCTCCGATTCCATTGATGCAACACCGATAATCCCCGAGATATGGTTGTTCATATCGTGTATGAGAGAGTTCACCAGATGTGTTTTTACTTGGCCTGCTGAAGCATCCGCAATTGCACCGACCTGTTCGGCCTCGGCATCTGCTGAATAGTTTATACCACCTTCCTTAATCAGCAGCATCAGTACAGCGGCGACATTATCGTCTTTGTAAAATGGATGTATTTCCAGAACACAGCCTTCACGGGAACCATCCATAAACTGCAGCACAATATTTTTTCTGATTGCTCCCTTCAGAATCGAGAGATTCTCTTCCCGAACATCTGCAGGCAGTACTGTAAGGGAAGAAAGAGATGCTTCGCGAAAACCATCTCCAACCTCAAGAAGCTTCCTGCAGTATGGATTCATAGAAGCCACTGCACCATCCGGGAAAGCAACCAGATAGGCTACTGCGCTGGAGTTCTGTATTCCACTCTTCAGGGCACTGCTGTCACCGTCTTCTGAAGAAGGTGAAAGAAAACTCAACATTGACAGCCTTCGTGTGCGGGATTCAATGAGAAGAGAACCAGGGACTATCGCAATAATTATCATCACTACAAATATTATATTTAGACTTGCCAAGAGTTTCTCAAGATTTTTAGTATTCTCATTTACATATTCATACGACTCTAGTATGACAATCTCGCCGTTATCTGTTTTACCTGTTGATGTTTCTATAATAGTACCGTCGTAGCCCAGCGAACTCACCGATAGTCCACGGGAGATTCTGGCCTGTATATACTCTTTATATTGTTCTACACCACCTATAATTCGAACTATTGCGTTATTCATCCCGACAGGCACAAAAAAACTGATCGCGCCCAGGGAATCACGGCAGATAGACTCACCAGTTTCCATTTCATATAGGTTGATATTATCTATAATCTTCCTCATGGCACCCTGATATTCCGCTATTTCCTGTTTGCTACTCTGCTCGATAAGCCACTGGACAATAAGGTACTGTGCGCCAATAACAGCAGTAAATACAAAAAATGCAAGAATGAAAGGGGCATATAACCTCGCACTACCGGCGTACTTACTCTCTCTACTCAATGAATAACCCCCTGAATATGTCTGAATTTGCATACATACAGCCTTAAAAGAATAACACCTTCTTTATTCATAGACAATGGCCAATAGCACTTGACAAAGTCGCCGGTGCAATTTATTATTGTTGAAGTGGTTTGTTGTAATAGAAACAGGAAAAGAGGTAAATGAATGAATTTCGTAGAAGAAACCAGAAAACAGCTGGAAGTTTCCGGCCGCAGTCCCAAAACGGCCAACAGCTATGTGTCCCACCTTCGCAGACTTGTCAGCCACTTTGGTGACAAAACAGGCGACCTCACAAAAAGCGATCTTCGAGACTATCTTGAAGAGCTTGTAAGTGAGGGGAAATCTCTGTCTTATATCAACCAGGCTCAAAGTGCCATAAGGTATCTGTACTCTCAGGTTCTTAAAAAAGACAATCCTCTTCCAGGCCCCGGTGTTATTGCAAAAAAAGTTCCTCTTCACGGTGTTTTTACCCGCGATGAAATAGCAGAAGTTTTTCAGCATGTTCATGACCTGAAATACCGCCTGTCCCTGATGTTTATCTACTCCAGTGGTCTTAGAGTAAGTGAAACTGCCATACTCCGACGGGAGCATGTAGATCTCGATAACAATATTATACACGTATACAGCCCTGAGGGTGGATTCCTCAGAGACACTATTCTTGCAAAAACAACAGGAAGAATTCTTGGGCAGTATCTGGATCTCAGAACCGATCCTTCCCCCTACGTTTTCCCGGGACGGGGAAGAACCAGCTTCGTATCTGCCAGAACCATCCAGCGTGCGTTTACCGATGCACTTACTGAGGCGGGAATCGACAAGAAAGCAACTCTTGGCTGGCTCAGACACAGCTTTGCAGTTCACCTTCTTGAAGACGGCACAGACAGGAAAATGGTGCAGAAACTCCTGGGTATTTCAACACCATCCATGATCACACCATATCTTAAGCTTGCCAAGAACCGCACACATCTCAGGGTTCTCAGCCCGCTTGACAGGTTCTAACTATTCTTTCCGGGGGGGGCTTTTACAGCCCCCCTTTTTTTACAGCACGGTAGCTTTATAGCTTTCTGCTAAGTTTCCTGCACTTGCTCTGATGATGTAAATACCGGAAATCGCTGGAATACCTTTCACCGACTGCAAACCTGAATACTGCCCCTGATAAACCATTCGCCCTCTAAGATCGAAACACTGAACGGAAACTTCATCATTCCTAAGAACAGTAAATGAAAGCATACCTTCCGATGGATTCACCGGACGAATAATACCAGCCGCCGAGGAAGAACCGCCTGTACCAGTTTCAGTGGAAGTAGCCAGTGCCCAGGCGTGGTTTGGAAGAAGCTGCTGATTCTGCAAACCGGCAACGACCACGGGAGAAGGATAACTCAGTGAAACAGCAGAGACATTGTAAACCCTTTCCGTAAATGGCATCTCCCACACAAGGGCTCCAGTTAGCGCGTTAACAAGACAAACAGATCTTCCGTTAACAGAACCGGAAGCAATGCATGGAACATATTCTCCCTGAACAAGCACTGAATCCAGCCACACCACAGACCAGGTATCAGCACCACTTGGGTAGCTCCACAGAACCGAGCCATCCCAGCCGGAGAGACACAGTATTCCACCGTCATCCCCTGCCAGGGCAACATCTCCAGTGCCGTCACCATTAACGTCCGATCCGCCCTGTATATCCATGTATGTACCTGTTCCATTGTAGCTCCATATTGTTGAACCACCGCCGTCATAGCATTCCACCCTGCCGTTGAAAGTGCAGAATGCCGCAAGCGGCCAGGTATCTGTCCGATCAATCAGAGCAATGTCCATGCAGTCTCCACCCGGGTTCCTCTGCCACAGCACTGTTCCCGAATTTCCATCAATCAGCCGAGCAGTCTCACCGGTGTATCCATTGCCGCCTAGTGCCAGCAGAATTTCACTTGCTCCGTCAGCGTTAACATCAACAAATGATTCAACACCCTCACCTGCGTCGGGAAGCCACAGTGTCCACAAACTGTCTCCTGCCGCTCCATCAATGCATACCAGAAGCCCTGTATTCGAAGATCCGGAAGTGCCAAAACCAGCAGCGCATTCCGGTACACCGTCACTGTTCATATCAGGCAGAACGGTGCAGCAGTAACCCCAGCCTGTATAAGAAGGCATAACCGAGCACGCAGCCCATTCCCAGATTGTTGAGCCATCGGCACCAGAGATCAGATACAGCGAACGACCAGGCGAAGCATAGCCTCCGGGAGTCGCCACAAGAAGCTCGCGTTTCCCGTCACCGTTCATATCCGGAAACCATTTGAACCCTTCGTTTGAATAGATACCGTTGTACTGATCACTGGACCAGATTGTTGAGCCGTCATCACCCGATACCACCCAGAGTGTTGGCTCTTCGTCCCAGAAGTTTACACCGCAGGCAACATCTGATATTCCGTCACCATCGAGATCACCCATGTCTACAGAACAGTATACACCACCACTTGTAACTGCAGACCACAAAACATCAGGTTCCGCAAAAAACAACGCGCATAGAATCAAACTCATAACACCGCCCTCTTTCCTTCTTTACACCTGCATCAGGAAGTGGCAGCTATTTCAGCAGATGATACTATTTCAACCTGCGCACAATCTCGCATGCCTTTTCCGGCGTGAGCTTTACACATGGCTCTCCATTTACCAGCATGGCAGGAGCCTGGTCACACAAACCTATACACGGAGTGGTCTCTATTGTTAAACGATTGTCAGGGGTGGTCTCGAAAGGCTCAATACCAAACTCATCGATCAGCGCCTGAAGAACCTCTCCCTGCCCAGCCATTGCACAGCTGATTGTACTGCAGATCCGAATAATATTTCTTCCCCGTGGTTTTGAACTGAAAAAACTGTAAAAGCTAACAACACTGTAAATATCTGCCGGGCTTACGCCTGTGGCTGTTGCAATGGCATCAACCGCCTCCGGCGGAACATAATTTAATTCGCTGTTAACCATGGTGATAATCTGAACAAGTCTCTCTCTGCCGCTGCCGAATTCCCGAATAGCTTCAGAAACAATCTGCTTTGCGCTGCGTTTCAACTAAACATCTCCCTTCCCTAGTACAGCTCTGATATGGCGGATAAGCGTTCCCGGAGAAACCGGTTTTTTCAAAAAACGGTTCACCGGATAGTAATCGGGATGTTCCTCCGGCTTAATCGAACGACCGGTTACCTCATTAAGTGATGACAGCATAACAACAGGAACATCAGTATTTAGCTTGTCACGGATTTTTCCAACAACGGAAAAACCCTCGTCGGCATTCTCCAGCACAAGGTCAAGAACAACAACATCCGGCTTCTCAATCTGCAGTTTCTGAAGCCCTTCAGCCGCGGTTGACGCCGGTATGGTTTCCAGCCCCATTGCGTCAAAAACAACTGCGGCGGCTCTCACAAAGTCGGAATCGTCATCGATGAACAACACTTTGATTTTCTGTTCCATAAACTGGTTCCTCACTCTGCCGCCGCAGAACTCCACTTTGCATAATCCCGTGGTGTATTCAGATTAATAAATGATTCCAGAAGAGGATCAACGGCCCGTACTGCAGACTCGTTCACCTCTGTAACAGTCACGGAACTGAAAAAGCCTGTTACTTTGCTGCCGCCAGCATCAAGGTATCGTTGTATTCCTTTAGCTGCAGAACTGCTGTAAACCGCACAAAGAGGCTCAAAATACCCCCTCACAACTGGCACTACAACATCACTGACCGTTTCAAACACAAGACGGCGGATCAACTGCTTTCTTACAAAAGGCATGTCGCAGCCAATTGCGAATACACGGGGGTTTTCGGCCGCCAGAATACCCGAAAGAACCCCCACAAGCGGAGTTCTTTTTATGCGCACATCCTCAACTACCCTTGTATCTGTCCGGTTCATTACAATGCCTCTGCCAGCAACAATTACCTCAGAAAACATACTTCCCAGCCTGTCGATAATATGGTCGGTAACCGTTCCTCCTGAAGCTGGCAGAAGATACTTTGGAAAACCCATCCTGCTGGACTTGCCTCCAGCCAGAACAAGAAGTGACACACCTTTCAATATCATAGCCCCAGCCGCCATCTGTTTGAGTACACATTCATCCGTTCCCCGCGAACAAAACCGCAAAGACATATCCCAAGCCGTTCAGCATCTGCTGCAGCTTTTGCCGTGGGTGCGGAGACAGCAGCAATTATCGGGAAGCCTGCTGTTGCAGCTTTCCTGATAAAAACAGAATGAACTCTGGATGAAACAACAACAAAAGACCGACTGGCATCAATTCGTTTCAGGTAACCGCATCCCAGTGCCTTTTCAAACGCAGCGGAACGGCTTACATCTTCAGCAAGACACTGCAGCGATTCCTGCGTACTTATGGCAGCTGAATGGGTTGCCCCGGTTTTGCTGAAAACATTCCCGGCACTAGCAAACTCTGCCATACGGTTCAAGACAAGTTCAGTAGTAACACAGTAATCAGAACTCACCGGTTCAGGTGCCGGAAGCAGCCCGGTTTCGTGAACAACGGCATTCACCACACCATCGGCCTCCTGTATCAAAACCTGTTGTTTCCACGGTTTAATCAAGCCTTCCGTGTATAGGTATCCGTACACAAGCTCTGTGCGCATGCAGGGAGAGCACACATATGTGACCACCGCTCTTCCGTTAAGCTTCAGTGTAAGCTTCACTTCATCTGCCAGACTGTCTTCCCGCTGAAAAACAGCTCCAAACTGAACTGTGGTCACCACTGCGGTCTTCAAAATTTCTGTCATACCTTGCTTACCTGGCATGCAGCAACTTTTAACTCGGGTATTTTCGCCACAGGATCAAGAGAATCGTTTGTAAGCACATTCGCCGCAGATTCCGCAAAATGGAACGGAACGAACACAGAACCTTCAGCAACAACTTCCGTAGACTTCACTGTGGTTACTATCTCTCCCCTTCTAGTTCTTAACTTCACAGGTCCTCCGTCGATCAGACCCAGTCTGCGAACATCTTCCGGGTGAATCTCCGCATAGGCTCCGCTAACGAATTCATTAAGGGCATCCACTCTGCGGGTCATACTTCCTGTGTGGTAGTGAAACAGTATTCTGCCGGTTGAAAGAATAAACGGATACTCGAAATCGGGAGACTCTGCCGGAGGAATAAAGTCTACCGGGTGGAACTGACCTGTGCCCCGCTTGAACTTTCCTTTGTGGAGGTACATTGTTCCAGGATGGCTGCGGTCTGTACAGGGCCACTGCAGCCCAACTTTCTGAATACGGTCGTGATGGATTCCACCGTAGATTGGTGTTACTTCAGCAATTTCATCCATTATTTCAGAAGCACTGCCGTAACTCATGGGGTACCCCAGTGCTGTTGAAAGGTCGCAGATTATTTTCCAGTCGGATCTTGCCTCTCCTGGGGCATCAAGTGCCTTTCGAACAAGAATAACCCTTCTCTCTGTGTTTGTGAAAGTACCGTTTTTTTCTGCAAAGGATGCCGCCGGAAAAACCACGTCGGCCTTCCCGACTGTTTCCGTTAGAAAAATGTCGGACACAACAAGGAACTCCGCAGAATCCAGGGCCCTTTCAGCATGGTTGAGGTTGGGATCCGACACCATGGGATTCTCCCCCATTATGATCAGTCCCTTTACTTTCCCTGATTCAAGAGAATCGATGATCTCCATCACGGTAAGCCCGCTGTCTGAAGACAGCTGTGTTCCCCATGCCTGTTCAAATTTCTCTCTGTTAGCCGGATCGGTAACTTTCTGATACCCGGGGTATACATCCGGAAGCCCGCCCACATCACAAGCTCCCTGAACATTGTTCTGACCGCGAAGAGGGTTAACACCGCTTGAGGCTCTTCCCACATTCCCTGTAAGCATGGCCAGATTAGCAACAGACAACACATTGTCTGTTCCGGTTATGTGCTGCGTGATTCCCATTGAATAAACAATAGATGAGACTTCCGCTTCTGCAAATATCCTTGCAGCTTCAACAATTTTCTCACCTGGTATTCCAGTTATTTCCTCAACCTTTTCAGGGGTAAAAAGCTCAACCACATTGCGCATTTCTTCAAAACCCGCTGTCTTCTGCGCTATGAATGCTGTATCGTGAAGGTTCTCATTTATTATCACATTCATCATTCCGTTAAGCCATGCAACATCTGTTCCATTCTTCTGCCTCAGCCACACAGCGGCATCTTTAACAAGATCTATTCTTCTCGGATCCACCACTATCAGTTTTGCCCCGTGTTTTCGAACGGCACGCCTTATAACAGTAGCAACAACCGGATGGGTTTCAGTCGTGTTTGAGCCTGTTACAAGAATACACTTCGCGTGTTCCAGTTCAGCAATGGAGTTGGTCATGGCCCCTGAACCGAAAGCGGCGGCAAGGCCGGTAACAGTAGAGGCATGGCACAATCTGGCACAGTGGTCTACGCTGTTGGTTCCTATAGCCGCACGTATCATTTTCTGGAAAAGATAGTTCTCTTCGTTGGTTACTTTCGCGGAACACAACCCTGCAACAGCGTCTGCCCCGTATTTATCTCTGATACCACCTATTTTCTCGGCTACAAGAGCAATAGCCTCGCTCCAGGTTGCCTTCTCCAGCCTGCCGTTCCTTCTTATCAGAGGTGTTTCCAGCCTGTCATCTCTGTTTACGAATGTGTGCCCGAACCGCCCCTTAATACAGGTGGAACCGAAATTCGGCTCTACATCTGCACCTTCAACCTTTACAAGTTTGTTGTTGTAAACCCACATATCAAGCTGGCAGCCTACACCGCAGTAAGCGCAACTGGTGCGGATTTTTTCCACTTCCCAGTTTCTTACACCCGGTGAGTCTTTTTCCAGCAGAGCACCGGTAGGGCAGATCTGTATACATTCTCCACAGCCGTCACAGGCAGAGTTGCTCCACTCAGAAACCCCTGTTCCAACGGTCATCTCCGCACCGCGGTGGAGAGCGGCAAGAATACCCTTGCCCTGAATGTCACGGCACGCTCTGATGCACCTTGTACACATGATACACTTCGATGGGTCGTACTGCAGAACAGGCGACGATCTGTCAACTGGTTCAAGAACCTCCCTGTAGCTCTCAAACATCCTTGAACGAATATCAATGCCCAGCTCGTAGGCCAGATCCTGAAGCTCGCAGCTGCCTGCTGCTTCACACACCAGACAATCACAGTTGTGAGCGGCAAGAAGCAGGTTAACCATAACTTTCCTGGCTTCATTTACAGCGGGACTCTGTGTGTTGATAACCATGTTTTCCGCAACAGGTGTAACACATGACGGAGGAAGTGTGTTCATTCCTTCAACTTCTACAGCACACACCCGGCAATTTCCTGCACTTTCAAGCTTTGTGTGGTGGCAGAGCCTTGGAACATCAATACCGGCACCAAGACATGCGTCCAGAATTGTTGAACCTGAGGGAACAGAATAGTCGTCTCCGTCAATCTTCACTGATATTCCGGCCATTACGCATCACCTCCGTGGTGGTGATGTCCGTCACCATGAAATTCCGTAAAACCTGTTATGATGTCAACAAAACAGTTCGCCGCAGTCTGGCCGAGACCGCACTTGCTTGTAGTTTTCATTACACTGGCAAGGGTGAAATACTCGTCCAGTTCCTGTATTGAGCTCACTGCTCCAGCCATTACAGCCTCAACAGCCTTCAGCAGCTGGGGAGTTCCCTCCCTGCAGGGAGTACACTGACCACACGATTCGTGAACAAAAAACTCCATGAAGTTCTCCAGCACACCTGTCATCTCCACAGAACTGTCAAACACAATAACAGAACCACCGGGAGGAAGCCCTTTGAAGGAAAGAGGTTTGCCCAGGTCTTCCTCTGCAATGGTTCTTCCACTTGCTCCACCTACCTGAACAGCCTGAACATCGTCAGCTCCTGCAATATCCAGCAGATCCGCAAGGGGTGATCCCATGGGAAGCTCGTACACCCCCGGTCTTTCAACGTCACCGGAAACACTGAAAAGCTTCGTTCCTGAACACTCACCAACTCCAAGATCAAAATACCATTCTGCACCGTTAAGAATAATGTGTGGAATTGCGCAGAAAGTCTCTACATTGTTTATGACAGTTGGCTTACCCAGATAACCGCTACTCACAGGGTAGGGAGGCTTGTTTCTGGGCAGACCGGCCCTGCCCTCAAGGCTTTCCAGCAGCGCTGTTTCCTCTCCGCACACATAGGCTCCGGCTCCAATACGAATTTCTATACTGAAACTGAATCCAGTACCATGTATGTTCTCTCCCAGATACCCTTCACCGGCAGACAGGATTAATGCTTCCTTCAACACAGGAACAAGGTACGCGTACTCTGCCCGGAGGTACACAATACCATGTGTACTTCCTGTGGCATAACCGGCCACAGCCATTCCTTCAAACAGCCTCCGGGCATATTTTTCAATCAGGACTCTGTCTTTGAAAGTACCCGGTTCCCCTTCATCGGCATTGCAGATCACGTACTTTACTTCTGAGGAAACAGCCGCAGCCATACTCCATTTCAACCCGGCAGGAAATCCTGCACCGCCGCGCCCTCTGATTCCGGAATCATTAACGGTTCTTACAACTTCCGAAGGATCCATTGTCAGTGCTTTCAGTAAACCCTCGCCAAAACCTGGCTGTTCCTCAGACAGCAGAACTTTCTTCTCCATGACACTTCCAATTCAACTTACTTAACGGGCTGTTCCATTAAATACTTCCAGTTAAATATCGGGTACGCTGATTTTTTTTGCCTGAATAAGCTGAACATTACCCGGCATCATCAACTCGGATCTGCTTTTACAGTAAAATGTAAGCCCCTTGAATGAAAAGATGTATTTATACCACTTTACGAACAATCCACCCGGTGCTGTAACAACCAGAGGATCATCTGCAGCAGACAGAATCCTTAAAAATTCCTCAGGTGTCAGCGTAACAATTGAACCAACTGCTTTAACCGCACTCGCCATTACTGCATAGTGCCCGGCAACTGCTCCTGATGCTCCTGTATGCATTATCTACCTCCTGTTACATATGATATAACCAAAACCTGGAGGCTCGGAAATACTTCTGTGGTTATACCTGTTCTACAGAGAATTAAGAATTCGTTGCTGAAAGACAGAGCAGGTCGGAAAATTCCTGTATATGCTGTTTGCATGGATGCACCTGCTTCATTTTATTCACTGATGTAATGGGAAATACGGGCTATTGCCTCGTGTATACATCGAGCATATGTTACAAATTACGGAAGGTAGTTAAACTTCCGCCACTGCAATAACAGGATGGGGCAAACATGGATGACAGGATACTAGAGGTATTTGAAAGCATAACAGTCTGTGACATAGAAACAGAAACCAGCCTCAACTCTCCGCAACCCATCAGCTATGCTGCAAAGCGCAAGATGGACGACCTGCTGGAACTCGGTGCAGATGCATTTCCCTTTGCGGAACATGCCCGGTTCCTGTATAAGAATATGCTTAAAGCCCTTGAAACAGAAAGAAATGCCGGAACTACCCCGGCAAAAAGACCTAAAGGGTTTATCACAAGCATCTTCAGTGGCGAATCTTCTGCCGAGCTTCCACCAGAGAAGCCGAAGGTCTCAAGTGGGGACAGAAGAGCACAACTTAGAGCACTGATATACCTCATGGGCAAATTCTGCGGAACAAAAAAAACCAGGCGACCTGAGTTTATCGATATTCTGCAGGAGTTTTCTCAAACCGGTCACAGTGGTGTATTCGACGATTCCAAAGCCATTCTGAAAGGGCTGGAAATCTCAGAAGAAATAGAATGGGAGGCTGCTATCAGATCGCTTCCTGTTTCACCGGAACAACCCTATGAAACCGCGATGGAAATTCCCGAAGTTCTAAGAACGATCAGGAATACAGCCAGTTTTCTGACAGTGAGCAGACATGTGACTGGTAACCATTTCTGCTTGGGTTCAACACAAACGCACAAGCAATCCATATACCGAATCGCAGCAAACGCATGGGTGTTAAGGATCACGCGCCTCAATGATATGAGTGCAGACGCAATAGATGATATCATAGACGGATTAGTAGCCCGGCTTCTTGATCTGGTAGCCAAATCCAGCAAAGTACAGGATCTGGAAGTAGGCAGAGAACAAGCCAGGGAAATTGGCGAAAAGCTCAACTCTATTGGAGGGTTCAAACTTATGCGTAACATCGCACACATAGCAAGTGACCAGGGAAAGAAACAGGGGCAACCTTACGCCCTCGGCTACATTGAAAGATGGTGGGATGGGATAGGGGACTGGATATTTTGACGACTACACCAGAACTATAGGCCTCCGGCCATCATCACTTCAACTGATTTTGAACTATGCCGGCTAAAGCGATGATGGCCTTTTCTATCTCGTCTGTGAAATATCTATTTTCGGTCGGACTTTCAGTACCTGTAGTGATCCGGTTTGTATGGCCCTTCCACTGGAACACCTATGTAGTCAGCCTGAACCTTCGAAAGTTTGGAAAGCTTTACACCCAGTTTTTCCAGATGCAGCCTTGCTACTTCCTCGTCCAGAATCTTGGGCAGCATGTACACGCCAACTCCAGGCCTTTCTTCTGCCAGGGCTATTTGTGCCAGGCACTGATTGGTAAAGCTGCTGCTCATGACGAAGCTTGGATGCCCTGTGGCGCATCCAAGATTAACAAGCCGGCCTTCAGCTAAAAGGTAGATTGAATGCCCGTCGGGGAACTGGAATCTGTGAACCTGTGGTTTTATTTCAATCTTTTGTATTCCCGGCCAGTTTTCAAGTTCTTCAACCTCTATTTCATTATCGAAGTGCCCGATGTTGCAAACAATAGCCTGATCCTTCATTCTGCTTATGTGTTCCGCTGTGATTACCCTGCAGTTTCCGGTGGTTGTAACGAAGATATCTCCTGTTTTCAGTGCATCTTCCATGGTGGTAACTTCGTAACCCTCCATCGCAGCCTGAAGAGCACAGATGGGATCAATCTCTGTAACAAGAACCCTTGCACCGAAGCCTCTCATTGACTGGCAACTTCCCTTGCCCACATCACCGTATCCGGCAACTACAACGGTTTTTCCAGCAACCATTACATCGGTAGCCCTCTTTATTCCGTCAACCAGAGACTCCCGGCATCCGTAGAGGTTATCAAATTTACTCTTTGTTACCGAGTCATTCACGTTGTACGCCGGGAAAAGAAGCTTTCCCTGCTTCATCATCTGGTAAAGCCTGTGAACTCCCGTGGTGGTCTCTTCACTTACACCGATCATCTCTTTCGCAACACTGGTCCAGAATTCCGGTGCCTCTTCCAGACCGTTTATGATGTTTTCACGAAGTTTTACCAGGTCTTCAGGGCCAGTACCCACCTCGGGAAGTTTCCCGCTGTGTTTGTACTCTTTTTCCAGCTCAACACCCAGGTGTATCATCATTGTGGCATCACCACCATCGTCGACTATCAGATTGGGGCCTTTACCGCCTGGAAATGTAAGAGCCTGTCTTGTACACCACCAGTACTCTTCAAGTGTTTCGCCTTTCCATGCAAAAACAGGATATCCTTTTTCAGCAATTGCTGCCGCTGCATGATCCTGTGTACTGAAAATATTACAGCTGGCCCACCTTACATCTGCTCCTATCTCACCCAGTGATTCGATAAGAACAGCTGTCTGTATTGTCATGTGGAGGGAGCCTGTAACCCTCAGCCCCTGAAGGGGTTTTGCAGGACCGTACTTGGTTCTTACTGCCATGAGCCCCGGCATCTCGTGCTCTGCAATGACTATTTCTTTTCTTCCATATTCAGCCTGTGATATATCGCGTACCCTGTAGTCCATCATTCTGCTCCTTTTCTACCCGCTAAAGCGAGAACTGTATTGTTGTTGTATCTGTTTTCAGCCTCTACTGTAAAACCGGACTCTTTCACGAATTCCTTCAGCTGATCCATTGTGAAACCTGGCCACAGATCACCCTGAACCTCTTTGAAACCCGCATCTGTGTGCTCTGCCAGATCAACCAGTACAAGCACACCTCCAGGCTTAACCACTCTCGCCGCCTCCTTCATTGCCTGTAGCGGATTTCCTGAATGGTGCAGAAGCATGTGCATGAACACAGCATCTACCATTGCATCTCCTACCGGAAGATGTTCAGCATCACCAAGTCTGAAATCAACCCTGTCGATCAGCCTTTCTGCTGTTACAGATTTCAGTGCCCTGTTCAGCATCTCTCTTGAATTGTCAACCGCCATAACCTCTGATGCATTTTCTAGAAGAAACGGTATCATTGTGCCACCGCCTGTTCCAACTTCAAGAACAAGCTTAGATGAATCCAGATTTCTCTGGATAAATTCCATGTACTCCTCTGCATTTGGCAGCTGATCTCTAAGACTTCTCCAGTGTTTTTCTCCCACTGAATCAAAAAACTTTCTCGATCGGTCGCGACGGAGGTTGTGGCAGTAGGCAAGCTGCTTCATGTCTTCCTGAAAGCCATTCAGCTCATCTCTGTACCTGAATGCGGCGTTTACAAGTTCCTGTGTCATGGGCTCACCTCTGTTCCGCGAGTAAAAAGCCCAGTTTGCCCTGCCGGATCGCCTGACCACCCCTGCATCAAGTAAAAGCTTCAAGTGATGGCTTACATTAGACTGAGAAAGACCCAGAACGTAAACTATCTCGGATACATTCAGGGGACCCATTTCAAGAATCAGCGCTATGCGAAGCCTGTTCCTCTCTGCCAGCGCTCTGAACACTTTTTCCATTTCCATGGAACAACTATATGAACAGATGTTAATATAGTCAAGTGGCGAAATCTGCCATTGGCTTATGCTCCGGTTTCCTGTAGTTTTGAATAATTGAAAGGTGACTGGAGGTTTTCCTGATGGGGTTATTCCATTGAAGAACGAGAAGCTGGCCTCTGAAGTACCGGTACTGCAGGAACAAAAAGCAGTTCATGATCTTCTGAAATCCATGGAGCACTACCTTGATACCGGGGATACAGGCGGAGCTTCAACACTTTCCGGGACAATAGAGAAGAGAATACAGGAAACTGGCCCCTTAACAGACAAATTGCATTTTCAACTCATGCGTCTTTACATACTTTTGGGAAAGTTTCAGCTGGCTCTAGACACCGCAGAGAGAATACTAAACTCTTTTCCGGAGGGACAGAGGGCACAGATCTATTCAACCATGGCTCAGGCCAGAGAAAACCTGGGATTACCACTCAGGGATGTTCTCAACGACTACATAAAGACAGCGGAAACAGCAGAATCGGCAGGAGATACAAACACTGCCGCCGAAAGTTTCAGCGCAGCTGGTTCTGTGTGCGTTTCCCTTGGAAAGAAAAGAAAAGCTCTTTCTGTTCTGAGCAAAGCCCTGACATACAAAAACTCATTGAGCACAAAGGCTCTCGCCCGGGTACACGGTAACAGAAGAGGGGAATGCATTATTCTGGGTAACCTGGGCGGCGCTCTGGCGCGGTTCGGCCAAACGGCGGATGCCATTGATACCCTGGAAACCGCAATTCATATTGCAGAGGAAATCGGACACACTCGAGGGGTAATGACCTTTCACGCGAACATCGGTCTTGCATACAAACAGGCAGGCAACTACAGCAAAGCCGAAAAACACATAAGAGAATCAATGACCGCCATCGAAAAGTCGGGCGACAGAAGAGCTCTTGCAGTTTGCCATCTGAATCTTTCCGGTGTTCTCGCCAAACAGTGGCGGATGCAGGAAGCTGTAGATGAAGCCAGAAGATCACTTCGCTTCGCCTGCACCGTAAATGCACTGACCACCCAGGCCAGGGCTCTGAGCAACCTCGGTTCACTGATGATGAAAACAGACAGGCTTGAAATGGCCCTCAACTTCTTCAGAGAGGCTTACAGAAGAAGCATAGCTACAGAAGATTACTCTATGCTTTCCGCTCACACAATTGGAGAAAGCAAATGCCTTCTTGAACTGAACCGTAGGCAGGAAGCAATGGAAAAATACAAAACCGTGATGGAACTGGATGCTAAGTACGGTATGGATATGGAAGTAACAACCGATCTGAAAGAACTTGAAGAGATGCTGGGGATAACAGATGGGTAGGGTGCGCGAAGTAATTATCACCAGCGGAATCCCCGGAGCAGGCAAATCAACCTGGGTAAAAAAGAACACAAATCCTTACATGACGGAAGTATTCAGCGCCGACACCTACTTCTTCAATAGCAATGGCAAGTACCATTTCGATCCGTCAAAACTGGGTGAAGCCCATTCATCCTGCCTCAAAAACTACACGATCCGGCTTCTTCAGCTGTACAACGACTCCAGACCCTCAGGAAACATTACGCTTGTGGTAGACAACACAAACACATCAGCCTGGGAAATCGCCCCCTACTACTCTCTGGCCCAGGCTTTCAACATACCGGTACGGATAGTAAGGATCATCGCCCCGCCTGAAACCGCTTTTTCAAGGAACATTCACGGAGTTGAAAGAGAGAAGATTCAGAAAATGGCGGAAAGAATCAAAATGAACCCGCTTCCGCCTTTCTGGAATGTAGAGGAAGTAGCTGCCGGGAAATAATACAAGGATCAACTGCTACCAAGCTGTTTCTGCAGATTCTGAAAAGACTTCCCGGCAAGTTTTATTCCCGCTGCAGGGAACAGGCGGTTAACCAGCCACAGAATCTTCCACCACGAAGGCACAACGATAATTGCTTTGTTCCGGGCAATTGAACGCAGTGCTTTGCCTGCAAATACATCTGCAGGCATGGGCCTCATTTTCTTCCACATACGACTCTGCTTTTCAGGAGGAATGTCCATAAGCATTTTCCCGTACTTTCCCCCTGCGTCAAGAATCGGTGTACGGATAACCCCGGGGCACAAAACACTTACCCGTATTCCCAGTTGTGCAGCCTCGGCCCGCATTGATGTTGAGAGGCCAACCACCGCATGTTTGGTAACAGCATAGGAAACCAGACCCGGTGTGGAAATAAGCCCGGCCAGTGAGGCCGTGTTAACGATATGCCCGAAGCCCTGACCAGCCATCACCTGGTAAGCCGCCTGGGTGCCGTTTATCACACCCTTCAGATTCACATCAACTATCTGATTCCAGTCTTCAATACCGTGTTGAATGACATTACCAGCAATTGCAATTCCCGCATTGTTGAACATGTAGTCCAGCCGTCCGGTACGCTCAACAGTGTCAGCAATCAGCTGCTCCATGGCGGCAAAATCGGTTACGTCTGTTTCAACTGCTTCTGCTCTACCACCGGAAGAAGCAATCTCAAAAACAACCTTTTCTGCCAGTTCAGTCTGAAGATCGGCCAGCACCACCTCGCAGCCGCGCTTCGCCAGTTCCACAGCAAGTGCCTTGCCTATACCGGACGCTCCCCCGGTAACAATCGCAGTTGCACCATCAAAAACCCGGATAGTCCCACTGACTGTCATAATTCCTCCCAGGAGCCTGACCGAAAATACAACATCGGCATTAGACACCACACGAACAGCTGTAAAACACGCCGATCATCGTCAAATAGCGTTGTTATTATCCTCTAATCGACATGCTTTCTATCTCGTCCGTGAGGCGCTACTACTCAATGTCTATTCTCGGACAAGCTCCTTGAAACTCTGCATATCAGTAATACTGCTTAAAACAAAATCCCGGTGCAAGCCGTCAAGTCGTTTTGCTTCCTTGTTCAGGTTCGCTTGCATTTCGGCAGAATGATTTAAAGAAAGCATCCTTGCAAGACCAAATCAGTAATACTATATTGGTATTACTGTGTTTGACTTGGAGGTGGGCTATGCATGTTACAGCGAAAGGGCAAGTTACTATCCCAAAATATGTAAGAGAAGAACTGGGAATCAAACCCGGAACAGATATTGATTTTAGAGAGAATAACGGTCGGTATTACATCGTTAGAACCAGTAAACCTAAGGTAACCGCAAAGTTTAATAAACTTCGGGGGATAGCTACAGCTAAAATGACAACAGACGAGATCATGACTCTTACAAGAGAATGACATGAATGGCATATTGATTGATTCATGTGTCTTATTAGATTTGTTTACTGACGATCCTATCTGGGCAGGGTGGTCAGAAGATACTTTAGGTAAGTACTCTCAAACTAATACACTGTATATAAATTCGATTATCTACACTGAGGTGTCAATTGGCTTTAATAGAATTGAGGAAGTTGAAGAAGCAATTTCTAGGTGCAGCGCTGTAAATGTAATAGAAATCCCCCGTGAAGCCCTTTTTCTGGCAGGCAAAGTCTT
>CAZRXU010000015.1:0-35092 GCA_964604135.1 uncultured bacterium
TCGCACTCCTATTAACTACAGCAATCCCGTCTTACAGCGGTGCAATTACAGACAGTTTTCAATCCATAGCTGAACAGGCATGGATGGAACAGTACATTCCCCGCTCAGACGAAGAAACACAGCCGCTTACAAATTACGACAACTTTGAAGTAACAGAGCTGTTCAGAGCTGAAACAATCGAAGACCTTGAAGCCTCTCTTACAGACGGCTACCCCATGCCGTGGCTGGAAGAGATTCTGAAAGACACAACCATTCCATGGGAAGACAGGTACTGGCTTGACTGCAGGGTAAGGGCGGCAATGGTGCGGGATTTGCATCTGTTCTACGATAAAAACGGAAGCACAGTTTCCATTGAGTATGACTATCTTCACCCGGGGGAAGACTACTGGCGGGAGAACTTTATCATCAACCCCCCCGGTGAATCCTACTGGTACGACAGCCCAGACCTGCCAACCCGTATTGCCGACCAGCCCGGTTACATAATGAACCTGTACGGCGAAAAGGTCGGGGATATCGCCATGACCAGATGCAGGGTGTGGCTGTCACGGGATGCTTCAGCAGCGATTACAACAACTGGCATCGAACCGGGTGGATACCGTGCTGACAATGCCTGCTTTCTTTACCCGGACGGCAGTTTCATCGAGAGGGAGATAGACGGTATTTTCGTTCAGTTTGCTTTGAGCGAAAGCGGTAATGTCGCTGTTTTTTACTCGGCAGACGAACACACTCCCGACTCACACGAATGGATGCTTTACGCATTTGACAGCAGCGGTGACCTGATATTTCAGAGGCTCATGCCATCATCGCCCACATCAGGTCCGGCAAAACCTGCAATATCACCTGATGACAGCTACATAGCTGTTTCTCTATACGGTGCTGAAGTCTGGCTGCTTGATGCGCACACAGGTGAAGTACTTCAAACCTGGGGAGGGGGAGGCCAGGAAAACAGGGAGAACTGGGTTTGGGGATCTCAATTGTATTTCACCCCTGACAGCCGATATCTCTGTACCTCTGGTGGTGTGAATGTGCTTGATTGCGAAACAGGCCAAATCATCCTGCGAGTAGATGCGGCAGGGCCCATTGTCCACAATACTGAAACCACTTTCTCAACAGGCCGAAACACCTGCAATGCCAGCTCCGGGGCAAATCTTGTAAGCAATGTCTACTGGACCTGCCTGCGGTCAAACCGCGGAAGAGCACCGAATGTGGACACATACACTGTTGAGATCAGGGATCACAGTGGGGAACTGCTCTACAGCGAACCCTGTAACTGGCGTCCCTATCTGTCGCCCAATGGCGTTTTCCTCCTGGGCGAGAGCTATGATTCAGGCTTCTTCGGAGGGGAAGGATTTGTACCTCCTTCAACCCCTTTCAGTGTCATGCGGATAGGGGAGGTGCGGTAATGCTTCGTACTTTGATTGCTTCTGCAGGCGTGGCCTGATATGGAGCATGGGGGTAACAGAGATTGAAGTAAAAGCCCCTGCCGAAAGACAGGGGCTACCCGATTCTGCGGTACTATTCCGGGATACGAATCTTCTGCCCCGGGAATATCTTGTCGGCGTTTTTGATTACCTCTTTGTTGGCTTCAACTATTTTTGTGTATTTGTTGCCGTCACCGTAGAATTCTTTTGCAACAGCCCACAGTGTGTCGCCTGACTTAATCTCGTAGTATTTCACACCTTTGCCCAGCGGCAGGGCGCCTGTAAGCTTGTTGATGATTTTGCTTACTCCCTTAATATTGCCAGCCATGAGAATGGCTTTCTCTACTGCTTCGCTGCTGCCCGCTTTGCCTGACAGGGTAACAATACCCTTGTTGAATGCAACCATGAGGTCTGAAACACCTGGATTGTCTTCTTCAATGTGCGCTTTGATCTTTTTCGGTGCGTCTTCTTCCTTTTGGAAAAGAGCTCTTCCAATGTCTGAGGTGAAATCAAAAAGTCCCATTATTGTCCTCCCTTAGAACAGTTTTTTTGCAAGGTCAAACAGACCTTGTGTTGTCGATCCGTCATCATCGGATTTCAGAAAAGAACCGAGTAACCCGCCTATTTCAAGAATGCCTCCTGAAGAAGAAGATCCCTGTTTGCTCATTGCACCCATGGCGGTGCTTGCAAGCAGGGGAAGCATCTTTTTAAGAGTGCTGACATTCAAACCCGTTTCACCTGCTGCTGTGGCGGCAGCCTGCCGACTCACATCTTTGCTGCCGAAGATATGCCCCAGAATAGAGTTTCCCTCCTCGGTGGCTGCAGGGTCGGAAAGGATGTTCGGATTGTCGAGATAATTTTGGTGGTTGCCTTTTGAAAGCGCATTTACAAGAGATTCAATGCCGGACTGATCAGACATGTTTTTCTGCATTCCCTGTGATATCAGTGGCACAAGGCTGCGGATAGCCTTCTCTGCAGTGGCTTTGTCAAGGCCGAACTTCCCTGCGATCTGCTCAACGACGCCGCCGCTCTGTGCGGCAAGAATGGTATTCAATAAACCCATGGTACCTCCTACGGTCTGGTAAAGTGATTGTGAATATTTTCACAATCACTGTAGCATGATACCCTTTTCCCCGCTGGTCAAGGTTTACAGGGTAACCATAGTTTGCGGCAACTTGTTTCCGGTTGTAGCACTGGCCTGGACGGCGGGCAGCAGGGTATGTTTCTGCCATAGCTTGCAGAAAGGAATTGAACAGTGAACACAGTGGTGAAAGCATACATTCCATCAGTCGCAGCTGGACTGCTGCTTCTGGCAGTTACGCCGTTCATGCTATTTTTAATTTTCTTTTCCGGAGACAGCTGTTGCAATGAAGACACAAGTGGAACTGTTCGGGCTATGTCGGCGGCGATCACAGTGGTTATGCTTGCTGCATCGGCTGTGCTCAATGGTGTTGTAGCACTTTTCCGAAGGGGAAAATCCGGGTTCAGTTTTCTCCAGGGAGTTCTTATAACATGGGCCGTATCAAGCAGCATTTACCCTGTCTTTACCAAGATGCTGGTCCTTTCAGCCTTTGGTTTCAGGTGGTAGAAAGCCTGTGTGTACAGCCCTGTTCCTCGTTTACGCAGTGCAAGGTTGACATTTGCCGTCTTCTTGATAAATTGCCTGTTAAGATTTGTATATTGTGCACTGGGGGGAAACTGGAATGGGCACGCCGAGCAAAACAAGAAACATTGGTATTTTTGCACACATAGATGCAGGTAAGACCACCGTTACAGAGAGAATTCTGTTCTACACCGGTCGTACACACCGCATGGGTGATGTTGATCACGGAACAGCAGTGATGGATTGGATGCCCCAGGAGCGCGAGAGGGGAATAACGATTGTTTCCGCAGCTACCACGTGCGACTGGAAAGGTATCAGAATCAATATTATTGATACCCCCGGCCATGTTGATTTTACCGCAGAAGTAGAGCGTTCGCTTCGGGTGCTGGATGGCGGAGTCGGTGTGTTCTGCGCAGTGGGAGGGGTGGAACCTCAGACAGAAACAGTCTGGCGGCAGGCACAGAGATATTCCGTACCCACCCTTGCCTTTGTAAACAAGCTGGACAGGCAGGGAGCCGATTTCCACAGGGTTCTTCAGATGATGAAAGACATTCTTGGCGAGTGTCCCCTGCCTGTGATGTTGCCTGTGGGGCAGGGAACGGCGTTCAAGGGCGTTATTGATGTTCTCAGACAGAAGGCTCTTTACTTCGATCTGGAATCACTTGGCTCAAAGTTTGAAACCAGAGACATACCGGAAGAGTTGCAGGAGGATGCTGCTGAAGCTCTGGAAAAAATAAAGGAAACAGTAGCTGAACTGGATGACGGTGCTATGGAGAGATATTTTGCGGGAGAGTTGGAAAACGCGGAAATTTCTTCCCTTCTTCGAAAGGGTACCATAGAGGGCGCTTTTGTTCCAGTTCTGTGTGGGGCAGCTCTTAGAAATGTGGGAGTTCAGAGGCTTCTTGATGCAATTGTTGACTGGCTTCCGGCACCGGAAGAGCTACCGTCTGTTACAGGTATTAAACCAAACGGCAAAGAGGAAACAAGGCAGCGATCTACCACAGAGCCGTTTACAGCTCTGGTTTTTAAGATACAGACAGACACACACCTTGGTCGGCTTGCCTACCTTAGAGTTTATTCTGGAACTGCAAAAGACGGCCAGTCAGTTTTCAACAACAGAACAGGGAAAAAAGAGAGACTGACCAGGCTTGTAATGATGCATGCAGATAAGAGAACTCACCTTGACAGCATTTCAGAGGGAGACATTGCCGCAGCTGGCATGAAAAATGCGGCAACCGGCGATACCCTGACTGAACTGGGGAAGCCCCTTATTCTTGAGACAATACATTTTGTAGAGCCTGTAATGGAGATGGCGATAGAGCCTGCCAGTACCAGTGACGAAAAAAGGCTTGAAGATGTTCTCAGCGATATGACCAGCGAAGATCCCAGCCTGAAGGTGGGGGTAGACCGTGAAACTGGTCAAACTTTGATTCGCGGTATGGGTGAACTTCACCTTGAAATAGTTGTTGACCGTATGAAGCGGGAGAAGAAGCTGGATGTGAGAACAGGAAGGCCTCAGGTCTCCTACAGGGAAAGCGTTTCCTCAACAGGTC
This sequence comes from uncultured bacterium, assembly GCA_964604135.1. Classification (GTDB taxonomy): domain Bacteria; phylum Fermentibacterota; class Fermentibacteria; order Fermentibacterales; family JCC-6; genus Sabulitectum. Next base: position 4,578 of record CAZRXU010000015.1, read on the forward strand.
GGGGAGAAGAAACTTTTGAAAGGCTTATAGCTGGCAAAGGCAACTTCGGAAACGCCTGTATCGAAGTCAGGCCTTTCACCACCGGTATCAAATACACCATACAGGCAGATAACCTTTCACGGCAGTTTCAGGATGCCGTTAAGAGTGGTTTGAAGGGCGCAGTCAGTGCCGGGGTTCTCGCGGGGTATCCCCTTGACGGTGTGGAAATTGTTCTTGTAAGCGCACAGGTACACGAAACTGATTCAACTGATCTGGGATACAGCACTTCTGCTGCCATAGCACTCAGAAAAGCTTTGCAGAATGCAGCACCTGTCATTCGAGAGCCTGTGATGAAAGTGGATATAGTAACCCCTGCTGACTATATGGGTGATGTTATCGGCGATGTTAACGCAAGACGGGGTATTGTTGTTTCTATAACTCAGAGGGGTGAAGCACAGGCCATTCTGGCAAACATTCCACTGGCAGAACTCTTTGGCTACACAAGTTCCCTTCGAAGTTTGTCTCAGGGAAGGGCGGGGTATACAATGCAGTTCAGTGAGTACACACAGGTACCCGCCAATGTACAGAAAAAGCTGCTTGACAAAATGGGTATTACCTACTGATACACCATTCTTCCTGTTACACTTGGTAGATTGCCTTGATCTCCTTCACCCTTTCCCGAATCCTGCGAGGAGGAGCAATCACTATTCTGCACTGCGGATCGCCCATGGCTCTGCAGGTAACTTCTTTTGCCTCCAGCTGTACCCCGAAGGATTCGGTACACCAGCCTGCCGAATACCCGACTGTGAAGAAATCAACAGGGCCGTCTGCAATAATCCTTGCCTTTAGGTGCGCGTCTGCTTCGTATGAATTGCCCTGGTCGTAAACCAGCAGAAAACTGTCATCCGGAGTGGGGGAGGTTTCCGGGAGTATGGTAACATTTGCATAACCGTTCAGGGCAAAAGAGGTGGGTCCCATGGCAAGTTTGAGAATGGTGTCCTGTATCCCGGTTTTCTCGAAGTAGTGTCGGGCATCCGCTTTCCCGGCAGCCTTTCCAATCTGATATATCACCACTCCGGCACTGGACCCCACAACTGAAGAGAGCTGATCTCTCAGTTCAATAGCCATGGATTCGCAACGATACAGAACATAACGTTCCGAAGCGATTGTGATTGTTCCCTGCTCAGGGTTTCTTGTGAAAGTGTCGTAGAGGGGAGTAAGCATCTGTTCGGACTTCTCAAACAGAGGAGCGAACGCATCAGGGCATTTTACATATTCAGGCATACTTTTTCCTTTCTAAACAAGTAGATAAAACTCCAGCATCAGAGATGCAAAACCCTTTATCGTACAGGTCTCATTCAGACCGGTTTATAAAAGTTGCCTTAGTGTTTCGAGGAAGCACCTATTAAAATATAGAATGTTTTTTTATGAATGCAAGAGTGACAATTTTTGGCGGAGTTGTGCAGGTGCACTACTGGTAGGAATTTAAAAAACCGGCCCCTGCAGGCAGGGAACCGGTTGCAATCAAAAGAAACTGTTAAAGATTGTAGAGGGCTTTCATTTCTTTTACCCGGCCTCGAAGTCGGCGGGCAGGTGCAACAACAAAGCGGCACTGAGCGGCTCCCATTGCTTTGCACGCTATCTCCTTGCCTTCCAGTTTCAGACTGAAGGCTTCTGAGCACCAGCCTGCAGCATATCCTGCATTTAGGAAATCCACCGGAGCATCAATAGGTAGCCCTGTTTTTAGATGAGCCTCCGCCTCGTAAGAGTTTGGATGATCCACTACAAGCATGAAGTTCTCATCCTGGACAGCGATGGTTTCCGGCTGCACCGTTACATTCGCATAGCCGCTTAAAGCAAATACAACCGGCCCCAGAGCCAGCCTTTGAGCAGGATCCTGAACTCCAGTTTTCTCGAAATAGTGTTTTGCATCGGATGCGCCGATAGCTTTGCCAATCTGATAGATAACAACGCCTGCTCCTGGCCCGAGAACAGATGTCAGCTGCTGTTTCATGGCTATGGCCATAGAGTCTCCTCTGTAAAATACATATCTTGCCTTGTCAATGGTATTACTGCCTTCTTCAGGATTTCTAACGAAATTGTTGAAGAATGGCGTGAGCAGTTCCTCCGCAGTATCAAATAAAGGGGCGAACGACTCTGGACAGATTACATACTTAGGCATTTTAACCCTTCCTGTTAAGACTAACAACCAATAAACCAAGCTGTTGAGCAGTACGCATCAGGCCAGCGACAAATATCATATGCCTAATATTCAGATGCAATAGTTATCCAATACATTCAGTAACAACTGAGCAGCAGAGCAGCACTGTTTAAACACTCGGCCGATGAAATACTAAAAATGGATAATCGCTTCAAGATAATATGCGTTGTTTTTCCGAGAAAATCTTCTTTCTCAGGATGGGCTCATCGGGAAATTAACAACTGCTTTCTGATGAATTACAATCCGCCTGCGAAGTAACTCTTGTGCCCATGGAAAACTGTCGATCAGAGGCAACAGAGTATAGCAGTAAATAGCAATTCTGAAAAATTGTTTAGCCGATTAGCCACCTCTGTATGCCTGGTCAGATTACTGTCTGCTAATGAAGTATTCAGTGTTTTATGAAAACCGCAGGAATCAATAGAAGGGGAGTGCATATGAGTGACACATTGCTGGTACGCAGGATGCTCCAGAAACAACACTGGCACATACAACCACCAATACCTGCGTGTTACCATCAAATAGCACTGCTATTTCCCCAAATCGGCGTGTTTCCCATCTCGCCTGTGAGGAGCTACTACTCAATGTCTATTCCCGGACAAGCTCTTAGCTCTTGAAGCCGTAAGCAGCTTTCAGTTCCTTCACTCTCTTGCGGAGACTGCGGGCAGGTGCCATAACAAAACGGCACTGGGCATCGCCCATGGCTTTGCAGGATATTTCTTTCGCCTCAAGTTTCAAACCGAAAGCTTCTGAACACCAGCCGGCAGAGTACCCTGCATTGAGGAAGTCAACAGGGGTGTCGGAGGTTAAGCCAGCTTTCAGGTGGGCTTCAGCTTCGTAAGAGTTAGGATGATCGTAAACCATAACAAAATCATCGTTAGGGGCTGGAGCACTTTCAGGTAAAACCGTGACATTGGCGTATCCGCCCAGAGCAAAGGCAATAGGACCCATTGCGAGTCGCTGCACGGGGTCTTGAACTCCTGTTTTTTCAAAGTAGAATTTCGCGTCTGCGGCTCCGGTTGCCTTTCCAATCTGATAGATTACAACCCCGGCACCATTACCCAGTACAGAGGTCAGCTGCTGCTTCATGGCTATGGCCATAGAATCGCCACGGTAAACAACATATCTTTCTTTGGCAATGGTTATACTGCCCTCTTCAGGGTTTCTCTTGAAATCATCAAAAAATGGTACGATCAGGTTCTCTGCCATATCGAATAAAGGGGCAAAAGGCTCGGGACATGTTACGTACTTAGGCATTTTAATCCTCCATGATTAAACTGTGTAACTAGTCGGAAGTATGGCGGTTCAGCACAAAATGTGTTGAGAGAATATCATACGCCTCCTTTCGGAAAGCAATACTTACTAAGTTGCACCACTTGTCTTTCTGAAGAAAATACTGTTATTATCGAATAGCAACGGAAAACAGCCATATGTTATGCTGAAAATGAAACATATAGGTAAATACATAGTGCATATGTATGAATACATGGGTTAAACCAAGTCGCGTGATAGTTTGCGTAATTGGGAAGATAAAGCCTATGTAGCATCAACAGCGGGTATATTATATTGCGAACAGGGGAATAGATTAGAGGGGAAGGCAGATGCACAGTGAAAAAGACAGGTTGCGTGGGGTCGCATTCCTCATAGGTTCACTGAGCCACGCAGCCGAAAAAAACTTTGGTATGGGAAGCCTCTCTTCGTGTGTTCTGGCAGGAAAGAAATTCGGCCAGGAAGCGGTGGAAAACACGGAGACAACTGATAATGTTGTTGAGGCAATTGAGATACTTAACAGAGCATTGAAGAAGCGGGGAATAGTCTGGGATTTTCGCCCGTTTCAGGGTGAATCAGAGAACCTTGTTAAAAATAGAGAAGGCAGGCAGATAGTTCGGATGGTCTTCAACACATGCATGGTAAGAAATGCTCTTTTCAGATATGGCCACGAGCAGAAGCTCTCTCTTTGCTATATGTCTCACGGCGTGTTTGCCGGTGCAATGGAGAAGATAATGCCGGGCAGGAAAGTGGAACTTGAGATTCTGCATGCCGGTCCTAACTCGTGCCTGAAAGAACTGATTGTTGAGGATGCGAAATGAAGGCAAGAATATCAACAGAGTGGTTATCCGGCTGCTCCGGGTGTCATGTAGCCATAGTGGATCTGCATGAGAAACTGCTGAATCTGGTTGATGATATCGAGTTTGTCCGAATACCTGTTCTTATGGATCAAAGGGGTTATCCCAGGGCGGAAATCGGTCTTGTTGAAGGGGCAATCAGAAGCAGTCACGACAGGGAATCTCTACTGAAAATGCGTGAGAGTGTAGACAAACTGGTTGCGTTTGGCACCTGTGCAGCTTATGGAGGGGTTTCCGGGCTTGGGTGGTTGTACAGAGACGATGCCGTTCTAGACAAAGTCTATGGCGGTCTGCCTACAACCACTGAAACAGACAGACCACAGGATGCTCCTGTTCTTGAGCACAGTGTTATTCCCATAGATGAGGTTGTTGAAGTTGATATGTACCTTCCAGGATGTCCTCCGCACCCGTACTACATCGCCCTGGCAATAAAGGTTCTACTTCACGATGGTGACAGTGTGATGCCTGCAGGCACAGTGTGCTCGCAGTGCAACAGGAAAATGGTGAAGAGAAAAGGCGTTACTCTTAAAAAAGGCGCGGTAACGGCTCTGGAAAGCGATATCTGCTTTCTCAGTCAGGGTGTAATCTGTCTTGGCTCGGTTACTCTGGAGAGGTGCAGATCTCAGTGTACCAACAAAGGTGTAAGCTGTGCCGGATGTACAGGGCCTGCAATGGCAGTGGTTACAGAACCGCATCTGGACATCAGAAATTTGGTCGCGAAAAGAATGAGTTTGCTCACCGATATAGATGAAGATGAAATCCGTGCCTATATGACGAAAGAGGCAAAAACTTTCTATTCCTACGCACTGTCGTCAAGAGTTATCTACGGGAAACCGGCAGTGGAGATAAGAGAATGGGCAGGTGAAAGGAGATGTTCCTCTGTATGAGGGAAGAGAGAAGAAGTGTATGTCCAGACTGATAATTAACCCGGTTACACGGATAGAGGGGCACGCGAAGATAACCATAGATATTGACGATGATGGAAAGGTAAGCAACGGGCATCTGCATGTTCTTGAAATAAGGGGATTCGAGAAGCTGCTTGAGGGTATGGAATTGTTCAGGATGCCTCTCATCACTGCGAGAATTTGCGGTGTGTGCCCTGCTGCTCACCACATGGCCGCTGTAACAGCCATTGAAAACGGTCTGGGAGTGACAGTAACAGACACTGCAAAGAAACTTCGGGAATTGATGTACATGGGGCACATCCTTCACTCACACGCTTTGAGCACATTTGTTCTTGCAGGGCCCGACATTCTGTTGGGGCTTGATGCCCCCCATGAACACAGAAACATATTTGAGTTGCTCAAGCTCAAACCGGAAGCATCGCGAAAGATGCTTAGGCTCAGAAGTATCGGTCAGAAAGTAGTGGAGATAGTTGGAGGTAGAGGTGTTCATCCGGTAACTTCCGTTCCCGGCGGGCTGGCATCTGCTCCGTCTGAAGAAGAAATGTCCAGCATGGCCCGGTGGGGGGCAGAGGCCGTTGAACTTCTCCATGAGGTAAACGACATAATTACTGAGAACCTTAAGAAGCTTGAAGGTGTAAGGAACAGCCTTGATATTCCTTTCAGCTCCATGGCACTGTCCGACAACGGCGAGGTAACCTACTTTCAGGCTCCGTGTGCAGTTATGAACTCTTCCGGAGTAATCGATACAGTTTTCGAAGCTGAAGATTATGTAAGTCACCTGATAGAACAGCCCATGTACGGTTCATACATGAAGTCTGTCAGATTGAGGAAAGAGAACTCGTCTTTTTACGTGGGCCCAATGGCAAGACTGAATGTTAACAGCAGATTCAGCACGAAGGTGGCTGATGGCCTTCTTAAAGAGTACAGGAATGCAAAACATCCCAGAACCTCTGCTCTTGATTTTGTGGAGGCCCGTCTTATTGAGATGGTTCACTGTGCGGAAAGAATCACTGAGCTGGCTTCTTCGGGGGCGGACGGCAACCTTATGGTTGAAACAACTCCGAGAGCGGGGGTGTTTATCGGTATGGTGGAAGCTCCACGGGGAATTCTTATCCACGAGTACAGAGCTGATGATGATGGAATTATCACAGCAGCCAACCTTATAGTAGCCACTCAGAACAACTACATGGCGATTGATCGCTGTATCACCGGAGTTGCTTCGGAACACGCAGTTTCCGGCGATGACGAACTGTTCTTGAGCAGCGTTGAGTTTTCACTGAGGTGTTTTGATCCCTGTCTTGCCTGCGCTACACACTCCACAGGGCGTATGCCTATGACCGTTGATGTTCGGAAAAACGGGAAAACAGTCAGAGAAGTTAGGCGGGGGGGAAGACCGTGATCAAAATACATATTAATAAAGACGCATGCGTTGGCTGTGCCCTTTGTGTGGACGAATGCCCTACCGGTGTGTTTGAGTTCGGTGAAACGGAAGCTTTGCCGGTGGTGAAGAGAGAGATTGAATGCTTCGGCTGTTTGAGTTGCGTTGAAATCTGCCCTGCAGAGGCAATCACACATGAAGGAGTGGAGCACTCCAGAAATTTCTATCATGATGATTACGCATTGAAGATGGCTGCCCGGCTTACCCCGGGTATTGCACAGACTGTTGATGAAACAGACGGGACTGAGGAGAGGAAGGCCTTGAACGACCTTGGTATCAGACTTTTGTCTCTGGCTGCGGTTTTTCGACAGACAATGAGTGGTAGTATGCCTGCAGTCGGTACGATGGCAGGAAGAACTCTAGCAAATCAGCTGCCGCGATACAGAATACCGGAGTCTGTTGAAGAAGTGTATGCAATGGCTGCTGATCAGTTTAGCCCTTCATGGAACTTGAAATTAGAAGCTAGCGGCGATCAGCTGACTGTAACCACAACCGACTGTTTTATAAGAGAGCTGTGCGTTGCTGAAGGTATTGAACTGGGAGGCGATCTCTGTGTTTTGTTCTACAACAGTCTTGCCGGATATCTTGGAAGAACAAGTGGAATGAGATACAAGCTGGAATCTATGGAGCCGGGAGAGCATCAGTGTGCCTACCGAATCAGAACATATCAGCGTGGAAAGTCTTGAGGGCTGTTTCGGAAAATGGTAAAGATTACATTTATCGGTGTTGGAAATACTCTTGTCGGCGATGACGGTGCGGGTATTTTCATGCTTCGTGAGCTTGAACGCAGACTGGCGAACACCCGGGGAGTGAAGTTTCTTGAGATACCTGGTGATCTGTATGCTGTGTGGGACATTCTGCCTGATACAGAAACTATTCTGTTCCTCGATGCAGTTGCCGGGGAGAAACCCGGGATAATCAAAACAGGTATAACCATGTCCAGAGCGTTGTCTCCGTCATTTCATCAGGCTGATCTGTGTTCAGTGGTAGATTCTCTGAAGGCGGTTTACGAAGGGGTATTTCCTCAGTGGACACTGTGGGGAGTTACAGTTGATTTTCCTCGGACCCTGGGAGAAGGGCTTACACAAGAGGTTGCCCGCGCAGTGGAGGAAGCCGTGTTCAGGTTGGTTGCGCTTCTGGAGGGAGATGGCCTGCAGGTGGGTAGTACAAAGGTGAAAACAGAGCGTAGGGTTATCGGATCAAGTACCGCCATTCCGGGGTAGCGCAATTGACGGCTATTGTGTATAATAGCCATCCCTGTGAGCTTCTATGGGTTCAACAGGTGCAGAAGAGTTTCAGGTGCTTGCACGGAAGTCCATGTGCTGTGGGCAGATGGGGTTCCCTGCGGTTGCTTTTATCAGGCGGGCCGGTCCGTCCGGTTACAGGTTGTTAAGGAGTTGCATTGAACGAGAACAGGTTGCGGATCAGGCTAAGAGCCTATGATCATCGTCTTCTGGACAGGTCGGCCACAGACATAGTTCGCGGTGTTGTAAACACCGGTGCTCGTGTCGCCGGGCCTATTCCTTTGCCTACAAGACGTTCGGTTATAACTGTTTTGAGAAGCCCACACGTGAACAAGAAGTCACGTGAACAGTTTGAAATCAGGGTGCATTACAGACTCATTGAGATCGTTGACCCCAATGAGCAGACAACTGAAGCACTGCGGAAGCTTGATGTTCCCGCCGGTGTTGATGTGGAGATCAAGTAGTAATTAGTTCCATTCCTTACTGATCCGGTTTTTCCGGGTTAAGAGGAAAGCCGCACTGGTAGAACGGGGACGGTCGATTCTCCAGGTGGTAAAAACAGAAACGCTTGTCCCCCCGTTCCATGGGGACTTCAGCGATGGGAAGTGGTTATGAGCGGAATAATGGCTCGTAAACTTGGTATGACCCGTGTCTTCGCGGAAGACGGCCGGGCTATACCTGTTACGGTGCTTGAAGCTGCCCCCAACCCGGTGGTGCAGGTGAAAACCCCCGAAACCGATGGTTATTCAGCGGTGCAGGTGGGTTACTGGCCGAAAAAGGAGAGCCGTATAAGAAAGCCTCTCAAGGGTCACCTTGACAAGGCAGGGGCTCCCCCGGTTTCAAGACTTGTTGAATTCCCCACTCCCGAGGGAGATGTCAAAACAGGAGACTCTTTCACTGTTTCGATGTTTGTTCCGGGGGAAAAGGTTAATGTTACAGGTCTTACCAAGGGTAAGGGTTTTCAGGGTGTAGTAAAACGGCACGGGTTTTCCGGCGGTGATGACACTCACGGTTGTCACGCAAAGCGTATTCCCGGTTCTATCGGACAGTGCGCAACTCCGGGACGGGTATGGAAGAACAAGAAGATGCCCGGTCAAACTGGAAACACAAAAAGAACTGTGAAAAATCTCGAAGTCATACAGGTTGATGTTGAAAAAAACCTTCTGGTTATCAAGGGTGCAGTGCCCGGGGCCAGAAACGGCTACATCATGGTAAGAAAGCAGATTCGCAGGGGGGGTGAGAGCTGATGGCAGAAGCCAGGATATACACCATGAACGGTGAAGAGGTCGGCGCTGTGAAGCTCCCCGATGAAATCTTTGCAATGGGTGTTTCAACACACGTTCTCTGGGAAGTTGTTCGTGCGGAACAGAATAACAAACGCCAGGGCAACGCAAGTGTTCTCACCAGAGCAGAGGTTCGAGGCAGTGGCAGAAAGCCCTGGAGACAGAAGGGTACCGGGCACGCAAGATCCGGTTCATTTAAAAGCCCTATCTGGCGTAGTGGCGGTGTTGCCCACGGTCCAAGACCGAGGTACTTCGACATAAAGATAAACCGTAAGGTTCGCCGCAAGGCCCTTGCTGGTATTCTCAGCGAAAGACTTTCCGAGGGCAACCTCCGGGTCATCCGCGATCTTTCTGTTGAAGGAAAAACCAGTGAAGTAAGAAAAATGCTTGGCGGCAACGGGCTCACAGGCAAAAAAGCTGTGATCCTTACCAATGGTGACAATATGGTTGCCAGAGCTGCCGGAAACATTCCAGGAGTACACGCAGTGGCAGCAAGCCATGTACCGGTTTCAACCCTTGTTAATTCAGAGGTGATACTGGTTGCAGAGAATGCCCTGGAGCAGCTGAAGGCGAGGGTGAATTAAATGGACCCACGTCAAATTATCCTAGAGCCCATCGTAACAGAGAAGTCTACAATTGCACGCGAACTGTACAACAAATACAGCTTCAAGGTAATTCCAAGTGCTACGAAGCCTCAGATCGCCAATGCAATTGAGACCATCTTCGATGTAACGGTACTGAAAGTGCATACGGTTAATATGGACGGTAAAGTTAAGAGACTGGGCAGAAACCTTGGTCGCAGATCAGCCTGGAAAAAGGCAATTGTAACCCTCGCCGAGGGTGATTCTGTAGACTTCTTTGAGGGGGTATAGCCATGGGTATGAAAAGATGGAAGCCTATGACCCCTGGAACCAGATTCAAGATTTCACCTGACTTTGCCGAGATAACTCGTGACCATGGAGAGAAGTCTCTTATGACTCCTCTCAAAAAAACTGCAGGCAGAAACAGCAACGGTCGGGTTACTGCCAGACACCGTGGTGGCGGTCACAAAAGAATGTATCGCGAAATAGACTTCAAACGCAACAAAATTGGCGTTCCGGGAAGAGTTGCCACAATAGAGTACGACCCCAATCGTTCGGCAAGAATAGCCCTTGTGATCTATGCGGACGGAGCCAAGCGATACATACTGGCACCAGAGGGTCTTGCCGTTGGTAACGAGATTCTCTCCGGACCCGATGCGGCACCTGAAGTTGGTAATCATCTTCCCATGAGCAGAATACCTCTGGGAACCATGGTACACAATGTTGAGCTTAAACCGGGCAAGGGCGGCCAGATGGCAAGAAGCGCCGGGACTGCGGTTCAACTTATGGCTCGTGAAGGCAACTACGCCATGCTGAAACTTCCTTCAAGAGAGATGCGCAGAATACCGGTGACCTGCGCAGCTACAATAGGAATTGTTGGAAACATGGAGCACAACCTTGTTGTACCGGGGAAAGCCGGAGCCAGTCGCTGGCGCGGTCGCAGACCCCATGTGCGTGGTGTAGCCATGAACCCTGTAGATCACCCTATGGGTGGCGGTGAGGGAAAAACCAGTGGTGGGCGTCACCCGTGTTCTCCATGGGGGCAGCTTGCCAAGGGGCTTCGTACCAGACGAAACAAAAAGCAGTCTGATAAGCTGATATCAAGACGCAGACCAACCGGTAAGAGGAGGAAGTAGTTATGGCCCGTTCACTGAAGAAAGGCCCATACATCGATACGAACCTCCAGAAGAAGGTAGATACACAGAAAGAGTCGGGAGACAAAAGAGTGATCAAGACCTGGGCACGCAGGTCGGATATCCCGCCCGAGTTTGTTGGTCATACCTTTGCCGTTCACAACGGCAGGAAATTCGTACCGGTGTTTGTTGTAGAAAATATGGTTGGGCATAAACTCGGTGAGTTTGCTCCCACAAGAACCTTCCGCGGCCACCGCGAGAAGAAGACTACCACAACTTAAGGAAGGGGGAACATGGAAGCTGTAGCAAAAGCAAGATTTGTAAAGGTTCCTCCCAGAAAGGCTCGTGCTGTAGCCGATCTGATAAGAGGTAAGTCTGTCAATCAGGCTCTGGCGATTCTTCTGACCGTTCCTAAAAATGCGTCGAAGATACTTAGCCGCATACTCGACTCTGCAGTTGCTAACGCAGTGGTCAAGGCCGAAGGAGCCCATCTGGATATTGATGATCTCAAGATCAATGTGATAACAGTAGACGAAGGACCTACAGTGATGCGCTGGAGACCCAGAGCACGCGGTAGAGCAACGAAGATTCGCCACCGGACAAGCCACATTGTGGTAAGAGTCGCCGACGGCGCCGAACCTGGAGAGGAGTAATCGTTTGGGTCAGAAAACCAATCCGATCGGTCTCAGGCTCGGTATAAGCCGGAGCTGGGATTCGAACTGGTTTGCAAGAGGCAGAGACTTTGCAAGGTTCATCGAGGAAGACGACCGTATAAGAAAGTACGTGTACAACCGTCTTGAAAGAGCTCAGCTCTCGAGAATCCTCATTGAGCGCAAGCCTCAGGAAGTACAGGTTGTTATAAGCACTGCCCGTCCCGGTCTTGTTATCGGTAGCCGCGGCAGCACAATAGACAGCCTTACCAGTGAGCTTAAGCACATCACGAAGAAGACAGTCAAGATCAAAGTGAACCAGGTAGAGAAGCCTGAAGTCGACGCCATGCTTGTGGCAGACAGCGTGGCCCGTCAGCTGGAGAACAGAGTCAGTGTAAGAAGAGCTATGAAAAGAACCATTTCCGATTCTATCCGGGCAGGAGCGCTTGGAATCAAGATCACATGCTCCGGTCGTCTGGGTGGCGCAGAAATGTCCAGGGTTAACACTTACCACGAGGGAAGAGTACCCCTGCACACTCTCAGGGCGGACATTGATTTCGCAAGAGGTGTTGCCCGTACAACCTACGGAGTGATCGGCGTTAAAGTGTGGATCTACAAAGGCGAGGTACACGAAGTACCTGTTTCCGGATTCTAATGAGAGCGGTGATATAGAATGTTAATGCCGAAAAGAACAAAGTTTCGTAAGCATCACCGGGGTCGTATGCGCGGCCGCGCCAAAGGCGGGGATACCGTTGCCTTTGGTGAGTTTGGTCTGCAGGCCACAGAGGCCAGCTGGGTAACCAGTGCACAGATCGAATCCGCTCGTATTGCTTTGACGCGACATGTCCGTCGTGGAGGAAAAGTGTGGATCAGGCTCTTTCCTGATAAACCGGTTACCTCTACTCCGGCGGAAACCAGAATGGGTAAGGGAAAAGGAGCAGTTGATTTCTGGGTGGCTGTTGTAAAGCCCGGAAGAGTGATGTTCGAGATCGAGGGTGTTCCTCTGGATGTTGCCAGGGAAGCCATGAGACTTGCAGGGCACAAGCTTCCTCTTAAAACGAGGTTTGTCGCCAGGGACAAGGAGGTAATTCAGAGATGAAAACACGCGATCTCCGGTCTATGAGTTTTGAGGAGCTTCAGGAGCAGGTGCACGATATGCGTGCTGAGATATTTAATCTCAGGTTTCGTATGACGGCCCATCAGCTTGACAATCCGCTGAAGATTCGTGACTCGAAAAGAAGTCTCGCCAGAGTGCTCACCGTTATTCGGGAAAAAGAGCTTGGCCTGATTACCGACGAGGAAGGGAGCTGACTGTGGCAGAAACAACAAAAACAAACAGGAGGGTTCTCCGGGGAGTGGTTGTTTCAGACAAAATGGATAAAACCATCGTAGTCGAAGTGAGCACAATCAGATCCCACCCTGTTTACAGGAAAAGGTTTAAAACGAGCAAAAAATACTATGCCCACGACGAACAGAACCAGTGTGGAGTAGGCGATGTGGTAACCATATCGGAAACCCGTCCTACTTCCAGACTTAAGCGCTGGAGACTGCTGGAAGTCGTGGAGAAGGCACTTTAGGAGGACTATAGGATGATCCAGGTGGAATCCAGACTCAAGGTGGCCGACAACTCCGGCGCCCGCGAGGTTCTCTGCATCAAGGTGCTGGGCGGCACAAGACGCCGTTACGCCAGGATTGGTGATGTCATTGTTATTACAGTGAAGGAAGCCATTCCCGGAGGCACAGTGAAAAAAAGTGAAGTTCGCAGGGCCGTTGTGGTCCGCACAAGAAAGGAACTCAGCAGGCCTGACGGCACTGTCGTTCGCTTTGACGACAATGCAGCCGTTATTCTTGATGAGGCAGGGCAGCCCGTTGCCACGCGCATTTTTGGCCCTGTGGGCCGTGAACTCCGTCAGCGTTTCATGAAGATAGTATCGCTGGCTCCGGAGGTGGTATAGATGCATGTGAAGAAGGGCGATAAGGTAAAAGTGTTGTCAGGAAACGAGAGGGGTAAATCAGGGAAGATCCTCAAGGTTTTCCCAGGAACACAAAGGGCTATTGTCGAAGGTCTTAACATGATCAAGAGACACACCCGACCTTCTCAGAGAAATCAGCAGGGTGGCATAATCGAGAGAGAGGCTCCGATACATGTATCGAACCTCAGATTGATATGCCCCGGATGTGGCAAGGCTACGGGTTTCAGCCGCACCCGCGATGCCGAAGGCCGTCTCAGGCGCGTTTGCAAAGCCTGTGGCGAAACAATTGCTGTCGGTTAGGGGGCTGATTGATGGAAAAGAAATACATACCCAGGCTTCAGAGTATCTACCGCGATGAAATCAGGGAAAAACTGCAGGAGCGGTTCAGCTATGCCAATCCAATGCAGATTCCCGGGATAGCAAAAGTGGTTCTTAACATGGGGCTTGGCAAGGAAGCAATGGATAACGCAAACAATGTCACCAATGCACAGAGCCAGATGGAAGCGATTTCAGGGCAGAAGTGTGTTGTGTCAAAGGCTCGTTTGTCCATTGCCGGTTTCAGGCTTCGGGAAGGAATGCCCATAGGTGTTTTCACCACGCTCAGAGGTGATCGCATGTGGGAATTCCTTGATAGACTTATTAACTTTTCTCTTCCCAGGGTGCGAGACTTCAGAGGTCTTTCTCCGAAGGCTTTTGATGGAAGAGGAAACTACAATTTCGGTATTGAAGAACAGGCGATTTTCCCTGAGATCGATGTTGACAAGATCGATAAATTCAGGGGAATGAACATCACCATAGTCACCACTGCCAAAACCGATGAGGAAGGCCAGGAGCTTATCAAGTTGCTGGGTATGCCTTTCCGTCGCAGCGGCCGGGGAGGTATGTAATGGCAAAAAAAGGCCTGATCGAAAAGTGTAAGAGAACACCGAAATTCGCAGTCAGGAAATACAACAGGTGCTCACTGTGTGGAAGACCCAGGGGTTACCTCAGGAAGTTCGGCATCTGCCGCATTTGTTTCCGGGATATGGCCAATCGCGGCCTGATACCGGGCGTGCGCAAAGCAAGCTGGTAGGGAGAATAATATGTCAATGACAGATCCTATCGCTGATATGCTGACCCGCATCAGGAATGCTTCTTCAGCCGGACACAAGATGGTGGATATTCCGGCCTCCAGGATGAAGGCAAGCATCGCGAGAGTTCTCTACAATCACGGGTATATCCGTGGTTTCAGAAGAATGGAAGACAACAAGCAGGGAATGCTGAGAATCTATCTGTCTTACAGAAACGGACAGTCTCTTATTCTCGGGCTTAAGCGTATTTCAAAACCGGGATGCAGGGTTTATGCTGGCGTTAATGACATCAAGAGGGTCATGGGAGGACGCGGCCTTGCTGTTCTGACCACCCCCCGTGGTGTTATCACAGACGCCGAGGCGAGAAAACACAAAATCGGCGGCGAAGTGCTGCTTCACGTCTGGTAGGGGGGAATAATGTCACGAATAGGCAGACTTCCCATCCCTGTTGAGGATGTTGAAGTAAAAATTGCTGACGGATTGATTTCGGTAAAGGGTAAGCGGGGAGAAGACAGCTATCCGCTTCCCGATGGAATTACAGCCGAAATGGAAGGCTCTTTCCTGCACATTAAGAGAGCTGACGACAGCAATGAGCAGCGCAGGCTTCACGGAGTGACCCGCGCTGAGATCAACAACAGAGCTGTGGGTGTGTCAAAGGGGCATACCCGCACACTAATAGTTCAGGGAAAAGGATACAGTGCAGAGGTTAAACCAAAAGCTATCGATATGCAGATCGGGTTTAGTCATAGGGTTGTGGCTGCAATTCCGGACGGCCTGTCAGTTGAGGTAAAGCCCGGGCAGAATACTTTTACCCTGGAAATTACAGGTAACGACAAGCATCTTGTGGGTGCATTTGCATCTACCCTTTACAAGCTGCGCAAGGTGGAGCCCTACAACCTTATAGGTTTCCGTTACAGCGACCAGCAGGTGAAGCGCAAAGCTGCCAAGTCGGTAGTCACATAGAAAGGGGAGGTATAAAATGGCAAAACTGACTAGAAGAGAAAGCCTCTCCCGCAGGCACAGGCGTCTCAGGAAGAAGGTTTCCGGTACTGCTGACCGGCCGAGACTTTTCGTTAGAAGATCTCTCCGGCACATGGTTGCCTGTCTTATTGATGATGTTGAGGGGAAAACCCTTCTTGCTCTTACCACGGATTCCAAAGAGTTCAGGGCTTCCGCCAGCGGTACAAAAACCGAGCAGGCAGAAGCACTTGGTACAAAACTTGCCGAACTGGCAAAAGAAAAGGGAATCAACACCGTGGTGTTTGACAGAGGTGGACATCCCTATCACGGCAGAGTAAAAGCTCTGGCGGAGAAGGCCCGCGAAAGCGGACTGGAATTTTAGGGGGCACTGATGGAAAAAAGAACAGAAAGAAACGACAGAAACTCCCGAGGCGGAAGGAATTCGAAGGATTCCAGAGGCAAAAAGGGGCAGAAGAAGGAACGCAGACCATCTCCTCTCGAGGAAGAGGGTCTTATTGACAGGCTGATCACAGTCAACCGGTGTGCAAAGGTTACAAAAGGTGGTAGAACCTTTGGCTTCAATGCAATCGTGGCTGTTGGAGATCAGAATGGCAGAGTTGGAATAGGTCTGGGTAAGGCTACAGAGCTTCCTGAATCAATCAGAAAAGCAACGGAGAATGCCCGGAAAACCATGATAAAGGTTCCGCTGGTTGATAACCGCACTCTTCCTCATTTGATCATTGGTAACTACGGTGCGGGCAAAGTTCTTCTGAGACCTGCAAGCCCTGGAACCGGTGTGATTGCAGGAAGTGCTGTAAGAGCTATCATGGAATGTGCCGGAGTTAAAGATGTGCTTACCAAAGCACAGGGATCCAACAATCCTCACAATGTGACAAAGGCAACCATGAGCGGCTTGAAAGATCTGATCACCATTGATCATGTCAGTTCTGTCAGACGGAAGATCGTGGCTGAAAGGAGCAAGGCTAATGGCTGATAAGAAGCTCCGTGTAACCAAGGTGCGAAGTGCTATCGGCCGTGAGAAAGGGCAGAAGAGAACTCTCGAAGCCCTGGGTCTTGGCAAAATGAACTCTTCAAAGGTTCATAACGATACACCTCAGATCCGTGGAATGATTTTCAAGGTAAAGCATCTTCTGAAGGTTGAGGAGGTGGACGAATGAGAAGACTTCAGCATCTTCGTCCTGCAGAGGGCGCAAAGAGGAACCGCAAACGCAGAGGCTGCGGCACCGGAAGCGGAAACGGCGGAACCGCCGGTAAGGGTCACAAAGGCCAGAAGGCAAGAGCAACGGTTCATCCCTGGTTTGAAGGCGGTCAGATGCCACTTCAGCGTCGTATGACACACAAGGGTTTCAGTAATGCCCGTCATGCGGTGAAGTACCAGGTTGTGAATATCGGTATGCTCTCCCGGTTCGAGAAAGACTCTGTGGTAACACCTGAAATTCTGAAGCAGGCAGGGCTTATCTCCTCAAGAATGAAGCCGGTTAAAATACTCGGACACGGAAAGCTTGAGCACAGTCTTACAGTGTGTGCCGATGCATACACTGCAAGTGCTGAGAAAGCAATTACCGATGCCGGAGGTACAGTGGAGGTGCTTAGCTGATGCGCGGCTTTGATAACGTATTGAAGATCCCGGAGCTCCGGAAGAAGATTTTCTACACGTTCGGGCTTCTGGCGATCTACCGCCTTGGCGGTTTCATCCCGGTTCCCGGTATCAACAGTCATGCTCTTCAGGATGCTTTCGCAGGCGGTGGCGGTGTGATGGGGATGTTCGACCTGTTTGTAGGTGGAGCCCTCAAAAGGGCAAGTATCTTTGCCCTTGGTATTATGCCTTACATTTCCGCCTCTATCATCGTACAGCTTCTGGGATCTGTTCTTCCCTACTTCGAGAAATTGAAGAAAGAGGGAGAGGCTGGTCGTCAGAAGATGACAGAGATAACGAGGTATGGAACGGTTCTGCTTGCAACTATACAGGGTCTTGCAATCAGTCAGTACATTATCGGCATGAACTCTCAGGTTCCCGGTGTTGTACCGCATCCCGGTCTGGCCTTCACAATACAGACTGTTATTACGCTTGTTACAGGAACCATCTTCGTGATGTGGCTTGGCGAGCGTATAGGTGAGAGAGGTATAGGCAACGGTATTAGCCTTATCATTTTCGCCGGTATTGTGGGAAGAATACCCCGTGATATAACTACTCTGTACAAAGACATATTTGTTCTTCAGCAGACCAGTTTTATCACCGGTGTTTTTCTGATTGTGTTTATGTTCGCTGTTGTGGCGTTTGTTGTGATAATGACAGAGGCGCAAAGAAGAATCCCGGTATCGTACGCGAAACAGGTCAGAGGAAGAAAGGTCTATGGAGGTCAGAGCACTCATATACCACTCCGACTGAACACAGCCGGTGTGATTCCTGTGATATTTGCCCAGTCTTTCATGATGTTTCCGTCCACCCTTGCCATGTTCTTTCCGAACAGTGACATTTCGGGATGGGTGCACACATGGATGGCACCGGGTGGAGCGCTCTACATAACAATTTATACGATACTCATCATTTTGTTTGCCTATGTGTACACTGCCATGGTTTTCAATCCGCAGGATCTGGCAGACAACATGAAGAAGCAGGGTGGGTTCATTCCTGGTCGCAAGCCTGGAAAGAGTACAGCAAAGTACATAGAGAAGGTGCTGGTAAGAGTGACCCTGCCAGGAGCACTGTTTCTTGCGGCTGTCGCGGTACTTCCCATGTTGATGATGCGTTATGTGGGTCTTAACTTCATGTTCGGTGGAACCAGTCTTCTGATCGTTGTGGGTGTCGCCCTTGAAACACTCAGACAGATAGAGACTCACCTTCTTATGAGGCACTACGATGGATTTCTTGCCAAAGGAAGGATACGCGGAAGACGATGAGAATAGTGTTCTTCGGTTCTCCTGGATCGGGTAAAGGTACCCAGGCTGCAGAGCTTGCGAAAGGCTACAGTCTTATCCACATATCGACAGGGGAGCTTTTCAGAGCCAAGGTTCTGGATGGTACCCGTATTGGAAAGAGAATCGGGGATACCATAGCTGCGGGTAGTCTGGTGGATGATATCACCACCAACTACGTTTTGTTCAAGGCCATAGAGGGTCTTAACCGATTTCTGGTTGACGGCTACCCGCGGAATATTGCTCAGGCAAGATCTTTTGATGTTCATCTTGAGAATATTGGAAGAAAGCTGACATGTGCGCTGTTTCTGGACGTTCCCATGGAGGTGGCAGAGAAGCGCCTTATGTTGAGGCGAAGCCAGAGACACGACAAGATAGAAAACTACAGACGAGCTGATGATGCCCCTGCGGTGATCCATCATCGGTTCGATGTTTACCGGAGGGAAACCAAGCCCCTGATTCAATACTATTCAGACAGAATTATCAGAGTAGATGGAACAGGAAGCCCTGCCGAAGTGACCCACAAGATTGTAAAGGCGCTTCAGAATTGGGCATAGTTACTCTTAAGAAAGATGTGGCTGCGGCAAGGGAATCGTGCAGAATAGTGAGGAAGGTTCTTACTGAGCTTGCACAGTTTATTCAGCCGGGTGTTACAACGGCGGAGATCAATGCACTGGGAAGGGAAGTTATAAGATCAGAGGGTGCAGTTCCTTCTTTTCTTAACTACAACGGTTATCCCGCTGCGGTTTGTGTTTCTATTAACCGCGAAGTTGTGCATGGCATTCCATCCGCCAAGAGGGTCATTAAGGATGGAGATATAGTGGGTATTGACGTTGGCGCCTACAAAAACGGTTACCATGGTGATGCTGCAGACACTGTTATGGTAGGCAGTGTATCACCGGAAGCCAGAAGGCTTGTGGAGGTAACATACCAGGCAAGAAATCTGGGAATAGCTGCTGCTGTTCGGGGCAATTGCATAGGCGACATCGGTTACGCTGTACAGACTTACGTGGAGGCTAACGGGTTCAGTGTTGTTCATCAGCTGGTGGGGCACGGAATCGGCAGAAAACTTCATGAGAGTCCTCAGGTACCCAACTACGGAAAAGCGGGTAAGGGCATGAAGCTTAGTGACGGGCTTTTGCTGGCAATTGAACCTATGGTTAATGCCGGTACTGCAGATGTTAGTGTTCTGCAGGACGGCTGGACTGTTGTTAGCAGTGATGGAAGTCTCTCCGCTCATGCGGAGAACACCATTATGATCAACGGCAGTAACCCGGAAATATTGACGGCCTAGTCTTTTATAGAGATATTTGCACTTCCTTGACCCATTGGAGAGGACAAGATGGCAAAAGAACAGGGCATAGTTGTTGACGGAACGGTTCTGGAAACCCTTCCTAACAGCATGTGTCGAGTTGAGCTTGATAAACCGGAGGGACATGTTGTTCTCTGCCATGTGTCAGGCAAGATGAGGATGCACTACATTCGAATTCTGATCGGCGACAGGGTTACAGTTGAACTGTCTCCCTACGATCTGAGCAGAGGACGGATCACTTACAGGTATAAGTGAGGTAAAGACAATGAAAGTACGCAGTTCAGTTAAAAAGATTTGCGAACACTGTCGAATTGTAAGGCGTGAGGGGCGGGTATTCGTAATATGTTCCCGCAACCCCCGTCACAAACAGCGACAGGGATAGCTGCAGGGCGGCATTAACGGAGGTATCAAGTGGCGAGAATAGCAGGTGTGGATCTGCCGCGTAACAAAATGGTGGTTTACGCGCTTCCATACATTCACGGTATTGGCATGACTTCTTCAAAGGAAATCCTGACAAAAGCTGGAATTCCTTTTGAAAGAAGCACCGATACCCTTACGGAGACCGATGTTGCAGCTCTTCGTAAAGTTATAGAGGAAGACTACAAGGTTGAAGGTTCCCTCAGAACAGAGGTAAACATGAACCGCAAGAGGCTGATGGATATCGGCTGCTATCGCGGTCTCAGGCACAGAAAGAACCTTCCTGTGAGAGGGCAGCGTACCCACACAAACGCCAGAACAAGAAAAGGACCCAAGCGTGGTCACGGGAAGAGGAGGTAGGTGAGTCATGCCAAAGGCAAAAGCACGCAGAGCTACCAAAAAAATAGCAAAGGTCTCTGATATACATGGTGTGGCACACATCAAGTCATCTTTCAACAACACGGTTATCACCATTTCAGACAGAACCGGGAATGTAATCACCTGGGCCAGCGGTGGCACAACAGGTGTTAAGGGAACCAGAAAGAGCACAGCATTTGCAGCCAGCCAGGCTTCTGTGCAGGTTGCGGAAAAGGCTCTTGAAGCAGGGCTGAAAAAAGTTGAAGTCTGGGTTAGAGGACCCGGGTCAGGTAGAGAAGCGGCAGTTCGCGCTCTTCAGTCAACAGACCTGGAAGTAACCGGAGTGAAGGATATAACCAGAATACCCCACAACGGTTGCAGGCCTAACAAGAGGCGCCGGGGCAAGTAACGGAAACTTCAGCGATCAGGGAGATACGATGGAATTCATGAAACTTCATCTGCCGGATATCATAGAGTGGGATAGTGAAACACTTACCGATGTTTACGGTAGAATGACTGTTACTGCTCTTGAAAGAGGGTTCGGCAGAACGCTGGGTACAGCTCTTAGAAGAGTCATGCTCTCGTCTCTGGAAGGAGCAGCTCCGGTTTCTGTTTCAATTAAAGGTGCCGAGCACGAGTTCAGTGTATTGAGCGGTGTGATGGAAGATGTTCCAGACATAATCCTCAATGTGAAGTCACTTTCAGTCAGGTATGACGGCGAAGAGACTGTACAGCTAGTGCTGAAGGCTGACAAACCGGGAGTGTATACAGGCGCATCGTTTGAATGTCCCGAGGGTGTAGCCATAGCCAATCCCGATCAGGTTATAGCAGAGATCACGGATAGTGGTACAGAGCTTGAGATTTCTGTTGATGTTGAAAGAGGAAAGGGCTTTGTTACACAGGACGAATGGTACAACACAGGCAAGGGTCGTGAAATCGGTACAATCCTGGTTGATTCGTGGTTCTGCCCTGTGAAGAAGGTTAACTTTGAAGTGAAGAGTGCCAGGGTCGGAGACAGAACCGACTACGATCGGCTCGGCATCGAAGTGACCACCGATGGCAGCATTTCACCGAAAGATGCAATAGAAAATGCCACCAGAATTCTCATGAGACATTTTGAGATGATTCTGGGTATCGGTCTGGAAGAGCCTGCTCCGGAAATTGTTGAGACAGAGGAAGAGGAAACTGTTGAGGTTTCTGCACCTGCACTTGAATCTGCTGCAGAGGATGTGGATCTTGCCGATACGGACCTCTCTAAGAGGTATGTAAAAATCCTGTCAGCAGGTGGTATTGCCACCATCGATCAGCTGGCAGCGAAGACTGAAAGCGAGCTTCTTGAGCTTCGCAATTTCGGAGCGGCATCTTTGAATGTTGTTCGGGAACTGCTGGAAACTCACGGACGCTCACTGGCTGAATAGAAAGGAACGGGAGTTTAGATGCGCCACAGGAAAACAACTCCCAAGCTGGGCAGAAAGAAGGACGCCAGAACCAGAATGCTCCGTAATCTGGTAACATCTCTTTTTCTTGAGGAGAGAATTGTTACCAGTCACGCCAGAGCAAAGGCGACCAGAAGTCTGGCCGAGAGAATAATAACAAAGGGAAAAAAGGATACAGTTCACTCACGCAGACTGGTTGCCGGTATGGTTTACGGATCTGATGCAGTGAAGAAGTTATTCAACGAACTTGGTCCCCGCTATGCGGACAGACCAGGTGGTTACACCCGTATAATAAAGCTTGGCCCGCGTCATGGAGACGCTGCCGAAGCTGTTATTCTCGAGCTTGTAGACTCTCCCGCCGACAGCGGGAAGTAAGAACGCTTGAAAGCAATTGCAGTTCTTACCAGCGGGGGCGACTCCCCTGGAATGAACGCCGGAATCAGGGCCACTGTGAGAACTGCTCTCACCAGTGGCCTTTCCGTGTTCGGTGTCAGGCGTGGGTATCAGGGTCTTATAGAAGATGACATGATCCCCATGAAGTCCACAGATGTCAGCAACATCCTTCAGCGCGGCGGTACCATCCTTCACTCTGCCAGGAGTGAGGAATTCAGAACATCAGCTGGCCGCTTAAAGGCAGCTGAGCATCTGAAGAACCGCGGTATTGACGGGCTTGTTGTTTTTGGAGGAGACGGCAGCTTCCGGGGAGCGAACGACCTGCAGCTTGAGCACGCTATACGTGTTGTTGGTGCTCCTGCAACAATAGACAACGACATATGGGGAAGTGATTTTACAATTGGTTTTGACACAGCGGTGAACACAGCCCTTGAAGCTATCGACAAGGTAAGAGATACTGCTGCCGCCCACGACCGCCTTTTCATAGTTGAAGTTATGGGAAGGTACGCAGGTTTCATAGCTCTTGAAGTGGGCATCGGTGTCGGTGCCGAGGAAATACTGATTCCGGAAACAGTTACAGATATTCCGGCTGTGTGTCGTAAACTGGCTGGAAGGTACAGAAGCGGCAGAACTTCAAGTATTCTTGTTGTTGCCGAGGGCGATGAGGCAGGTAATGCATACGAGATAGCCGAAAAGATCGAGAAACACTCCGGCTTTAAAAGTCATGTTACAATCCTCGGCCATGTACAGCGTGGAGGAAGCCCCACTGCCGCAGACAGAATGCTTGCCACAAAACTTGGCTACGGAGCAGTAAAAGCCCTGCTGGACAATGCTGCCCCCTGTATGGTCGGCGTACAGAACGGTGTAATCAACCGCCACCCGCTGGCCGACGCCTGGACCCGCAGGAAAGACCTAGATAAGCTGCTTGTTCAACTTAGCTCCGGTCTGGAGTAACTCCCGTTGCCGTGATTCATTGCTTCAGGCATATTTAAACCGGGATTATCTTTGTTGAACAGTTTCAGAATGGAGAGGGATTTGCAGGAAGACACGAAGATTGTGCTGAAACATCTTGCTGTTCGATTCCTCCTGTCAATTCCGTTTTTTGCAGTAGGTCTGCTGCTGATGGCCCGGGTGGAGCTTATTTCCATCCTGGGTCTTATTCTTCTTGTGTTCGCTTCTCTGCTGCTGATTCGCCCTCTCACCGAATTACTGACGCTTACGTCAGGGTCTGCAATTTTCCCTCGAAAGATGAGTAGCAGGGCAAGTCTGATGTTCAGCATTGCAGACACGAAAATTATGCTAAAGGAGTACGATGAGGCTCTTCGGCAGTTGAGGGAAATGATACAGCAGGATCCTGACACTCTTGAGATATACACACGGATCATGAAACTGGCAGTTGACAAAATGAAGCAGCCGGAGATTGCAAAGGAAGCTTTCCACGAAGGTCTCCAGAACCTCACAGTTCTAAGAGATCGAAAGATACTGGCGAATACCTACAAGGAGCTCATGCTTTAGCAGATACACTCTGCAGTGTACTGTATTATTCCGATATTAAGCCGGCATGGGGATTCTACACAGGATAGCCATCTCATAAGCATTGCGGCATTACTCGGATACATCTACATGATACACACTGCTGCGGTCTATTGACCCGTAGTGTCAGGTAATACATCTTCTCAGCGTCAAAATGGATTTGATTTTCAGAAGCAGTTCCGCAATCGCAGTTGGCCGTCAAATGGAGTATTCGTGGTCTGGTTAGACAATTCGAGAATAATTGCAATATTTGCAGTGATATTTCTGCACTCTGCGGCAGGTGTTCTTGTAGAGAATGATATTGGTACAACAAGCTGGTGGATGGGGAATATCTATGATTCCCTTGTAAGCTGGTGCGTTCCAGTATTTGTGATGATCAGCGGCGCATTGCTGCTTAACCCGGACAAAAAAGAAGACTTGAACACTTTCTACCGGAAAAGACTGTCACGGGTATTTATCCCTTTCATCTTCTGGTCCATTTTTTTTCTAATCATAAGATGCGCAGCTAACTGCAAGCTTCCGACTATGAAGTATTTGGCAACAAATATTCTTTCCGGTAAACCATACTACCATATGTGGTTTTTGTACATGATCATGATTCTTTACTTGTTTACACCGTTTTTAAGGAAGATTGTCGCAGGTTCATCACGCAGAGAAATTACAATTCTAGTTGTTCTTTCATTCACTGTATCCGCGCTGAATGCCATTGCCGGTGTTGTGTTTTCTATTGAGTCCAAGTTGTTCATTAATTGGTTTCTGCCCTACATACCATACTTTTTTCTTGGGTATTTGATCCGGACAAACAAGAAAAGCTACCCGGTGTATGCCTTATGGGGCGTATTTTTTGTATCTGTTGTTTTGACGGCGGTCGGGTGTTACGCAATTGGGAAAAAAGAGGGTTTAGATACGGGGATGTATTTCTATCATAACTTCAGCGTCACCGCGATTCCGATGTCCATCAGTGTTATGTACATTCTAAAGTCCTGTGTGCGGCCTGTCGGCAGTGTTGCGCTGTCCAGGAAGATATCTGCCTTGACCCTGGGTGTTTACCTGATACATCCCATCGCCCTTAAAGCAATTACAAACGCTGGATATGGACCTTTGGTTTTTTCTCCGGTAGTATCTATTCCTGTTGTAGCTGTGGCCGTTTTTGCATCAGCTTTAGCTGCAGCATGGGTGATCAAGAATATTCCATATCTGAAACGAATCATTTAGAAAGAGACGGAAATAAAACACAGATGTCTGATAGCAATGATGAATTGAGTTTCGGGCAGAGCTGCTGACAGGCATGTTTGGAGGAGATTTTTGAACAGTTTGAAGAAGTACAGAAATATTATGCTCTGTAGCCTGTTCCTTGTTTCATCCGGATACGCTCAGGCTGAAGAGAGTCAAAACACGGTTATGGATTGTGCGAGAAGCGCAATAGTTTCAGAAGTGAATTACCTGGGAGACGGTGAATTCAGTTTCACATTACAGTCGTCAGATAGCAGCAATATTACCGACTCAGGCGTATTCGGGGAAAGAGATCATGTAGTTTTAGCTTTTAACGCTGATCTGCTTGAGGGAGTTCGAATTGTTGTTTATTCAGACAATGAACTTATTACACGCGAAGATATTAAGCTCTCCGGAAGAGAATTAATCAATTTACTGCTGCAAAAGATGTGCACGCACGCGAATATCAATCTGACATTTGCTGTGGCAACAAGTGATAGTATTGACCTGAATGCAGACACTTCATTTGATATTGTTTATTTCCAGGTTAATGAAGAATAGGACTGAAGCAACAGGGTCTTGATTGTGGCGATACTTTCCAGGAGATGAAAGATGATCTTCAGCAGAAAACTATCTGTATTGGCTTTGTTTGGATTGCTTGCCCTGCCGGGGTGCGATTCGGCTGACAATTCAAACAGAGATAATCTTACCAGCATTGATTCAACCAGTAGTATGTGTCATCCTGACACACTGCAGAAGTGGTCTGTATGGGCTATGAGAACAGATGATGGATTGTGGGAGAATGCTGCAGGTCATGATGTAAGACTCAGGTTGATCCGTACCTACGGTGGCGAGGATATGATAGATCCACCGTTCTACAAAGCTAATGCAATTCATCTGTCTGGCGATACACTGTTTGTATCAGATCAGGCGCAGGAAGCTTTGATCTGTATGGATCTGGATGGCTCTGTTCTATGGAAGTACGGGGAGGAAGGCGAAGGTCCAGGTCATTTTACATACATAGGCTTCTTAGATACAGGCTCCGACTGGATCGCAGTGTGCGACACTTATGGCGAATGTGTTGAAATACTGAATCGCAGTGGAGAGCTTCAAACCATAATTCCAGTGAGTAATCCCCTGGATGTGATAGCTCTGTCCGACACTACTGTTGCGGTTCTGTCAAAAGCGGAACAGGGTGGAAATGTTCATGTTTATACTCTGCCGGATTCTTTGATGTTTTCCTTTGGTAGACCATCATGGACTCACTATGGAACGCGGTCAAATATGGATCTGTCGGGCTTTCTGCTGGGAGATTCTATTGTAGTAATGTCCAGATTCTGTAATCAGGCGTTCTTCTTTGATATGAGTACAAGAACCGTCTCGGAGGATTTCGCAAAAAATTACCCGACAGAATACCAGACAACACATGACGGTGTGGCATGGACTGTAACGGGGCAGCCGTTTCTTGGCCCGGAAAGCACTTTGTGCGTCAGTTTGCCTGCATTCAACTCAAGGGGAGAATTCAGGGTCTCAAACACTCCATTTGAAGAATATGCTCCTGTAACAATCGTTGACCGTTATGATCTTCAAGGAAACTACCTTGACAGTTTTTGCATTCCAATACCTGGAGGCGGGGATTGTTTCTACTCGCAGGAATACGGATTATTTGTGGGACAGTACGTCACAGGTATGATATATCGCTTCGAAGTAATCTAATACAGAAACTCAGTGTGCTGATTTACATCAGAAACCTTGTGAGTTTAAAAGGGTTAAGTAAGATCTGCAATCTTTTGACGCATCGAATACACAGAAGTGACTTCTGTATTTTTATCCAGAGGAAAATTCTCAGATCCCGCATAAACAACAAACTGTTTTTCCGGCTTCAGATCATTACAGGCAGAGAAGCTATCTGCTCAATTACAAATCCTTCCCAGCTCATCCCAAGAACCGGATGTGAGAGAAGAGATTCAAGATTGCTTATAGATAGAAGTGCATGGATCAGACCGCTGTCACGAACATAAACTTTTGGAGACTTGACTATTCGCTTGCTGGTATTGGAAAACCAGGGCTGTAACTGTCTGACAAGAAGCAGATCAGTAAGCAGGTCGATGTATTTTGATACAGTTTTGTTATCAACATCTATGTTTCGAGCCAGGTTTTGCTGGATCGATCTTCAGTCTCAATAATGATAAAAGGATTCAGTTCAAAATAGCTTACCCGCCCGGCAAGAGTTTCGGCGGATTGGTGCAGCATTTCAAGTACCGCGGAACCAAGAAGAAGATACAAACCGTTGGATTTCCCTTTTCGCCTCGATCGATCGATAATGCCCCTGAGAACCGGGAACAGGGCTGGAGCCCGATGGATTTCATCAATGATTACCAGTATGTCTGTGTGTTCCTGAAGATACAACTCAGGCTCAGAAAGTTTTGCTCGATCCAGTTCAGATTCAAGATCAAGATATACTGAAGGCCTGCTTTCAGATATCTTCAAGGCAAGAGTAGTTTTACCGGACTGTCATGCTCCCAGCAAAACCACTGCGGGAACTTCGTTCAGTCTTTGGTGAAGTGCTTCTGCTATTCTTCTTTTACCATCATGATTGTAAATATGGAGGAACATTCCATAAAATGCAAGGATGAATAGCATAAACCTGTGAAACTATCGGATTGAAATTCAAATGACTTTGGATCAGGAGCGTATCCGAGAATACTACACTGGCATTCACATCCACATAATCGACCACAACACCCGCGTATTATCATCAAATAGCGATGCTATTATCTTCAAATCCGCACGTATTCTGACTCGATCCTGTGGTGTAACTGCACAGCGCTTATTGTCAGACACGCTCCTAGTGCTCTGTACGCCTTGATATTTCGATATAGTGCGCCGGTATCCTGAACTCCAGCAAGGCACTGATTTATGCGCATAGCGCCGCTATGTAATTAAAGCAGTAACGATGCTTGGGCTCAGGAGAGCAAGCAGGATGCGAAAGCTTAGGGTATACAGAGTACTGATTTGTATGATTTCCAACCTGCAGGGAGAGGTGCCTGCTGAAAACCTTCTCTGGCGGAGGAAGCGCTGCAGTCGTATCTTCACCTTGGTACATTTTGGATGACACAGCAAGGAGCAAAAGTGAAAAAAATAGGAATAATAATTTGTGACAGGTACCGTACATGCGCAGGCGGCAAATGTCTGCGATCTCTCCGTAACCGCGAAGGGGCTTTTGCCGTGTACGAAGGTGAAGAGGTAGAGCTTGTAGGGTACACAACGTGTGGAGGATGTCCCGGAGGGAATATTGAATACGCTCCTGAAGAGATGAAGAAAAACGGAGCTGAGGTTATTCACCTTGCCACAGGTCTTGTTGTGGGTTACCCCCCCTGCCCGTACCTGAAAGCGTTCACAGAATTCATTCCGGAGAAGTACAAACTTGATGTTGTTACCGGTACTCATCCCATACCACAGAACTACTTCCTAACCCACAGAAGGCTTGGTACATGGAACTCCGAAGTAATGCAGGAACTGATAAAGCATGTTCTTACAGATGAGCAGATGAGGTTTGCCTATGACTGAGCTGTACAGGTGGGAAACCAGTACCAAATACAACCGTAACTTCAGTTGGAAAAGGTAGATATGCCGGCTTTTCATCATCTGATAAACGCAATTCTTGTGGTTGTGGGAATTTATGCAGTCGCTATTGTTCTTAGATCCAGAGGAGTGCTGAAGGAAGAGCATTCTATGATTCTTGCCAGGATAGTAACAGATGTTTCTCTGCCTGCTGTGGTGTTTGTAAGCCTTGCCAGCCATGCACTGCGCCCAGATCAGGTTGAACCTGCGTTTGTCATGCTGGGTCTGGAGCTTTTGTTCATAGGGCTTGCCTGGGTTATCAGTTCCAAGTTTGGGTTCAGCAGAGCGCAGCAGGGGGCCATTGTTTTCTGCTCGGCTTTTGGGTCATCTACATTTCTGGGGTATTCAATTGTGCAGCAGATGTATCCGGATACTCCACGGGCAATGAGTGAAGCCGTTCTTATATCAGAGATCGGTGTAGGCTATCCTATTTTCATATTGGGGCCGATTCTTGCTGCATATTTTGGCTCGAAAAAACTCGGGAAATCGAACTGGAAGTCTTCCCTCAGTTTTTTCAGGTCTCCTGTGTTCTTTGCAATGATTGCAGGGTTGCTGTGGAGTATCCTGAAACTACCCGGGAAAGAGAACCTCTATATCGCCCCTGTGTTCCACTTCGGTTCCGTACTGTCTGCAGCGCTTACGCCACTCGCCATTCTGGCTGTGGGTTTGATGTTGAAGAAGATCTCAATAAGAACCATATTGTTACCGCTTTCTATAGTTATTCTTCTTAAACTGCTCCTCAAACCACTGCTGGCAGGGTTTGCCGCTACGCAGTTCGAATTTCCCGATATGTGGAAGCAACTGCTTGTGCTTATGGCAGCCATGCCTTCAGCTGTTCTGGGAGTAGTGTTCCTAAGACGCTACGGAGGCGATGCTACACTGGCTTCCGCACTGCTGCTGACAGCTACGATTTTAAGCAGTTTTACTCTTATAGGTGTTTTCTGGCTTGTGGGCTAGACATAATGGTTGGACCACCAGGGTAACTTACCCTTATTGGAAACTTCTAACCGAAAGGGTGGTTCAACCATTATGTCTAGTCCTGTCCTGTCATAAAACAAATGAGAAATTATGCTTTTTTGGAGACTGGCAAACTGATCTTGAGACAAATATCGTTTACTCCAACCTAAATCTATTTGCATGTTCACTGGGTGATTCGCTGATTGTAGTAGCATCTTATTATGAGAGTAAAGTCAGATTATTTAATATATATAGAAGAGTTAGTCACTGAGTTTTATTATAGGGAGTTGCCTTTCGAGATAGAAGCTAATGAACACGGGCATTTTAACGGTCATACTATTGATATATGCGCTTTGGATGATAGTACCTTGGTTGTAGTACTTCCGCCGGTAACAAACGAGAGGGTTCAGGTCAAGCAGGAAACACTTAGTGATATCGCTCAGATAACGATCTTCGATAAGTACTCAATGGACGGTGAATATATTGGTTCATTTGTAATTCAAGATAATTGTGCTGGAGTCACATATGACAAAGACAGAATGTTTGTAGCAAATCCACTCACTGCCTCAATAGGTATTTATGAGTTTGAATGATTTACTTATAGCATATTCTCTGAAAAGATCGATCAGAGAACATAGAATTAAGTTCCCCTGGCGTGCGTGTATATTTCTGATGCATTGATTCAGCATAAGCAAAACTGAAATGCAGATTTGGGTTTCAGATTGCATAATCCGGCCCAAACTTGCCACCGATTCCGGGCAAACTTGCACCCAAATC
>CAZRXU010000016.1:0-34368 GCA_964604135.1 uncultured bacterium
TGGAGATCAGAGCAGGTACCGGAGGAGAAGAGGCTGCGCTTTTTGCTGGAAGCATTTTCAAAATGTACAGTTACTACGCGCAGAAAAAAGGGTGGAAATCTGAAGTTATCAGTGCCAGGGAGAGTGACCGCGGCGGATACAAAGAGATAATTCTAAACCTTTCCGGAAGCGGAGTATACAGCAGACTGAAATACGAATCCGGCGTTCACCGGGTGCAGAGGGTACCTGAAACGGAAACAAGCGGAAGAATACATACCTCAGCCTGTACAGTTGCGGTGCTTCCCGAGGCGGAAGAGATAGATGTAGAGATAAAGAGCGACGAACTCAGGGTAGATGTATACCGTTCCAGCGGCCCTGGCGGGCAGAGCGTTAACACAACCGACTCGGCAGTAAGAATCACCCACCTTCCCACAGGAACCGTTGTTTCCTGCCAGGATGAAAAGAGCCAGATAAAGAACAAAGCCAAGGCAATGAAAGTTCTCCGCTCCAGGCTGCTTATCGTGAAGCAGGAAGAAGAAAACGCGAAGCGTTCAGAGAGCAGAAAAAGCATGGTTGGTTCCGGAGATCGTTCAGCAAAAATCCGCACATACAACTTTCCCCAGGGAAGGTTCACCGACCACAGAATTCATCTTACTCTGCACAACCTGAGTGATATCCTCAGCGGTAATCTAGATCAGGTAATTGAAGCTCTTATCAAAGCTGATCAGGAAAAGATCCTGGCAGCAAGAGCAGAGAAGTAACATCCGGTGACAGTTACTGATGCGGTAGCAAAAGCTGTCGGGAAACTGGAAGCTGCCGGCTTCGGTGATTCTCTGTGGCAGGCGAGGGTACTTGTGGCTCATATTCTTTCCATGAAACCGGCACAGCTTTACGCAGCAGACAACCGACAGCTCACCCTTTCCGATCAGATTAAATACTTTGTTCTTCTGAACAGACGCCTGTCAGGAATGCCCTTGCAGCATGTAATCGGCGAGTGGGACTTCTACGGAAGAACATTCAATGTAGACAAAAGAGCCCTTGTTCCCCGTCCGGAAACAGAACTGCTTGTTAGCTTTATTATTTCTTCAAAACTACCGGAACAACCTGTTATTGCCGACGTTGGCACAGGGTCCGGAATCATCGGAATCTCTCTTGCCCTTGAAATTCCCGGTTCACAAGTTACAGGAACCGACATTTCCACAGATGCTCTTGAGCTAGCAGAAGAAAACAGAAAGCTTCTCTCGGCGCACAACTACTCTGTTGTTAACTGCAACCTTACCGATGCTCTTACTGAAAAATACGATGTAATAGTCGCCAACCTCCCTTACATTCCCACAGGGGATATTCCTGTGCTTCAGCCTGAAGTAAGGAACTATGACCCCGCTGTAGCTCTGGATGGGGGGGGTGATGGAACTTTGTATATATTGGAACTGGCAAAGAAAGCGTCGGAGAAACTGAAACCGGGCGGGCTGATTGTTCTTGAAACCGGTGACGATCAGAAAAACACAGTTTCCAGCTTTTTTTCAGACGATCTCTGGACCGAGGTTCGGAATCACCGTGATCTTGCCGGAAAGCACAGAATGGTTACTGCAAGAAGGAGGTAGAATTGTCTTCTAGGCTTGGTGTGCAGATAGGAAAAGTATCCATAGGTGCAGGAGCACCTGTTGCCGTTCAGTCCATGACCAACACACCAACCTCGGACCACGCTTCAACCCTGCAGCAGATATACAAACTTGCCACTCTGGGGGCGGAAATTGTGAGGGTCTCCGTTCCAGATGATCAGTCGGCGGATTCTCTGTATAGAATTGTGGAAAAATCTCCTGTTCCTGTGGTGGCAGACATACATTTCAGAGCGGATCTTGCCATAAAGTCTCTGGAAGCAGGCGTACACAAGCTGCGCCTCAACCCGGGAAACATACGGCTTGCGGAAGATGTGCACAGAATAGCCGAACTTGCAGGCAGCAAAGGCGTTCCCATAAGAATAGGTGTTAACTCCGGAAGCGTTCCCGGAGACCTGCGTAAAAAATACTCCGGGGTGAATGAAGACTCTATGTGGGCCGCTGCGGAAAGGCACATCGCTCTTCTAAGTGAGACAGGTTTCCAAAACATCGTTCTATCTCTGAAAGCATCGGATCCCATGCTTACAGTACAGGTTAATAGAAAAGCCAGCAGAGAGTGCCCCTACCCTCTGCACCTAGGTGTAACTGAAGCAGGCCCAAGAGGAACCGCTGAAATAAGAAGCGCCATTGCCATGGGAATTCTTCTAAGCGAAAACATCGGAGACACCATCAGAGTTTCTATTTCCGGCTCTCCGGAACCTGAACCTGTGGCAGGATGGGAAATACTTTCCTCTCTGGATATGAGGCACAGATTCGTAAGAATTGTCAGCTGCCCTACCTGTGCCAGAACCCGACTGGACGTAGAGGCTCTTGCCCTGAAGGTTCAGAAGATGGTGCAGGGTCACAGGCTGCCGGTTACTGTTGCCGTAATGGGCTGTGAGGTAAACGGGCCCGGAGAAGCAGGAGACGCCGATCTGGCTGTAATTGGAACTCCCACAGGATTCCTGCTGTGGAAAAACGGCAGTTCCCTGGGGGCTGTACCGGAAGACGAACTTGAAACAAGACTTATGGAAGAACTCAATAATCTTGAAAGGCGGCACTGAAGTGAGCACAGGGATAATTGACGCGGTTCAAAGCAAACTGAAGGAAAAAGGAGTTGAAGAGCTGGATATCAGGTTTACAGATATTCTTGGATACTGGAGGCATGTAACCATACCTCTGGCTTCTGCTCCCAGCGATCTCTTCCTGCGGGGTGTAGGGTTTGACGGCTCCACACTTGATGGCATGAGCAGTGTGGAATCAGGCGATCTTGCTCTGGTTCCCGATTCCAAACGGCTTTACTTCGACAGTT
Organism: uncultured bacterium; assembly: GCA_964604135.1. Classification (GTDB taxonomy): domain Bacteria; phylum Fermentibacterota; class Fermentibacteria; order Fermentibacterales; family JCC-6; genus Sabulitectum. The sequence continues at coordinate 2,890 of CAZRXU010000016.1, forward strand.
TTCCAAAGAAAAAAACCGTTGTGCTTTTTGGAGACATTGTAGACTTCAGCACAGGCCACTCGTATTCCCGCGATCCCAGAGGAATAGCAAAGAGGGCCGATAACCTTCTGAAGTTCTCCGGCATTGCCTCAGACAGTTTCTGGGCTCCTGAATTCGAATTCAACCTGTTCGACAAAGCAAGATTCTGGAATAAACCTGGAGAAGCGGGATATGAGTTCGGTAGTATAGAAAACCCTGCCGCATCGGAAGATTCTTCCTCCAGAGGTCTTGTTCACCCTACTCACAGCGGATACCATACCATGTTCCCGGTAGACAGCCTACACGATGTACGCGGCGAAATGGCATCTCTCATGCACGATGCCGGGATAAATGTAAAATACCATCACCACGAGGTAGGACGATGGGGGCAGTCGGAAATTGAGGTACACTTCTCTCCCATGCTGGCAAGTGCTGACAACGCAATGATAACCAAACACATCATTCGCAATGTTGCTCTTAACAACGATATGGCAGCAACATTCATGCCCAAGCCCATGGCCGGTGAACCCGGTAACGGTATGCATTTTCATATTTACTTTGAAAAGGCGGGAGAGCGTATTTTCTTTCAGAAAGATGGCTACTGCAGCCTCAGCCCAACAGCCAGAAGTGCCATTGCCGGCATCCTTCATCACGCCCGTGCTCTGTGCGCTTTCACAAACCCCAGCGTAAACAGCTACAGGCGGCTGGTTCCCAACCAGGAAGCTCCTGTTTTCCGTTTCTTCAGCGGGCCCAACCGGTCTGCGGCGATCAGGGTTCCCGCCTACGCCCGTTCGCCAAAAAAGATGAGGTTTGAATACAGAGTTGCCGATGGAACATGCAACCCCTATCTGGCCATGAGTTCCATGCTTATGGCAGCTATCGATGGAATAAACAGAGAAATGGTTCCCGAAGATATGGGATTCGGTCCCATAGATGAAAATGTTTTCGCAGAGGGTTATGACACTTCCAGTCTTTCAAGACTTCCCGAAAGTCTGGACGAGGCTTTGGATGACCTGGCTTCCGACAGAGAATTCCTTGAAAGCGAGGATGTGTTTACCCCGGATTTCATAGATGCATTCATCGCAATGAAAAAGAATGAAACAGAATTGTTCAGAGGAAACCCGCATCCACTTGAACACAAACTGTACTTCTCTCTTTAAGGGGTAATTATGAAACAGACAATCTTGATATTGTGCGCTCTTTCCCTGGTTATCGCTGTTGCCTGCGGAGATGATACTTCCGGGGCAGACACACCTTCGGAACAACAGGCAGGTAGTGAAACTACAGGGGTTGTTATGCCTGATGTTGATCACTGGCTTGTTGTTACCGATTCAATAGGAGTGGAACTGGGCGATTCAAATTTTGTTTTCGGTCAGATCGTAAGCGCTCAGTTCATGCCTGACGGCAACATAGTTGTGGCAGATATTATAAAAAACAAAATCAGCATCTTCTCTCCCGACGGAGAATTTATTGCCCCCGTCGGTCGCCAAGGAAGCGGCCCTGGCGAATATCAGATGCTTTCCACTGTGGCAGTTACCCCAGAAGGCGGATTAATTGTACCGGACGCCCTTGGCGGTAAAGTGAACTTCTACGACTCCTCCTACGGCTTCGTCGATGCTATGACTGGCTTTTTCCCATCGCCCCCGGTAATGATTTCCCCTGTGGCAGGAGGCTTCGTGGGGTTGAAACCAGAGTTTGAACAGACGGAAGATGACATGAAAACCGGTATGGGCATCTATCTGTGGACAGACTCGGCAACAGCCGACCTGGAATACATTAAAAACATGATCCCCTTTGACATGAATGATCTTGGAGCCACTGCAAAGGCCGTGGTGCTGTTTGATACAAACAGCGACGGCAGTGTTTTCCTGGCACCATACTCCACCGAGGAGTACACAATTTCCTGTGTTTCTTCTGCCGGTGAAGAGATATGGAAAATCACTGAGGAACAGGAGGCTGTTCGAAAAACCGATGAGGAAATAGAAGAAGAAAGGGAGCTGGTCAGATCAAGAATGGTTGCCAGCGGTGCCCCTGCTGCAATGGCTGAAAATTTCCAGATTGAAGAGTACAAAGCATTTATATCCATGCTGGAGGTAGACAATCTCAACAGGCTCTGGGTTCATAGCGGGCTGTATCACTCTGCTTTCTACAGAGTATACGACTGCGACAGCGGTAACTTTCTTTTCACTGCAGCTCTCCGTACTGACTGCGGGCACGAAGATGTTACACCAGCAATCAGTGAATACGGCATAACAGGCTTCGATCAGAACGCCGATAGCTGGTCACGGCTGTACATCATCCACCCTGAAGAACCTGACCTGTTCCAGCCGCAAAACGACTGAAAGCACAAAGAGGCTACAGCCAGCGCTCAACATACTCCGGCGGGTAACGCACTACTTCGAAAAATGTGGCGATCAATTACAGGTTGTATCTGTCGCTCACAAAGACTCTCTCCTTTTAATTGTTACTGGCTGTATGGTGAAGAAAGGAATATAATTCAAGGTAAATTTCAGAGCACTTACACCACATTGGAGATGTCATGGTTGCAGACAGGGTAGAAAACAATTTTTTCAATTTCAGATTTCCCGAGGAGGAGGGACTTCTCTGCGGATTCAACCTTTATGCACTGGTAAGCGGAAATGATGTTCTGCTTATTGATTCCGCTTTTCGCACACCGATAACGAAGGTAAAGGAATACCTTGCTTCAGAAGGGCTGAAGCTCACCCATGTTGTACTTACCCATTTTCACAACGACCACGTGGCAGGTCTGGCTTCTCTGGACGCCAACCTGACAGTTCTGGGCAGCCCTGAATACAGGAAAACACTGAAGAAGAGCATCCCTCAGAAAGTTACACCTGTGTCCTTTCAAAGCGGGTATGCTTTCGGTGACTTCAGGCTTGGGTTTACAGCTGCTCCAGGTCATTCTCCGTGTAGCATATTCATAGACATCAACGGAACACACCTCCACGCAGGCGACAACATTATGGGCCGTTACGACGGCAAGGCCATTCTCCCGTGGGTTGAATATGACCAGCTTGAAAGCCATATTGCATCTCTTAAAATGCTCAGAGCAATGGGCAGAGACCGCATCCTGCTTTCACACGGGCCGGAACTGTCCGGGAGGAAGAATATCAACAGGGCAATTGATGACAGGCTTTCTTATCTGGAAACCGTTCTGAACACAGGGGGACAGTGTTCATGGGAAGAAGCAGTGTCAGACTGTTCGTGCAGTTTTGCGGGAGAGGAATTTTTCCATGATCTTCTCAGTCGGCAGGCAGCTGCGAAATAAAGCAGCTTCAGTCATCATTACCCTCCTGCAGGAAAGAAAATATATCCTGAGATCTCTCTGCGAGAATCACCCTTACCGGAGATCCGTCTGCCATAAAGAACTTCAGAGGAAAAGCCATTACAATGTAGTCACCCGGTGGAACAGAATCGAGTTCAAGATTCTCTATTACAGGAATTCCAGCCCCCAGCAGAACTTCGTGAGCTTCCAGTGATTCCCCGTAATCTATCGACATGGAAGTTGTTCCAATAAGAACGATTCCACCTTTAACAAACTCTTCAGCCTGTGAAACTGTAACGGGCCTGTCCAGCAGAACTGCTTTGCCAGCTGGATTTCCTTCTTTTTTAACAAGGGCAGGAACAATTACCGGGAAAATCTCATCTATAGACTTCCCGTGTTTGAACCGGTGCCTTGGGGCATCCATGTGAGTACCTGTGTGAAGAGACATGGTTACGCTTGACGATGTGAATTTTCCGAACTGCTTCGACACCTGCTGGAACGGGATATCGCCGGGCCATACATTCATGCCGTTGTACATAACTCTGGTAACATCAATCAGCACAACAGCACCGTCCTCATTTTACACTGACGAACCGTAGTGAATTACCCTTTTTCAGAGTCATCGCCAGCTTGCCCGTAAGAAGATCCACAAGCTCTGTTCCAAGAGCTTCTTTCCTCCAGTGTGTAAGATCTTCCCTCTCCATAAACTGTTTCATATTACGGGGAGGATTCTTAAGTATGGATTCAAAGCTTTCTCTTGGAAGAAGAAGAGCCGGAGACAGATCCAGTGACTTCGATTTCATTTTCAGGAATATCCGAAGAATGTCCTTTCTGGCGGCATACCCCCAGTCGTGCCTGGGGAGCTCAAGTTTTGGAACATCGTCCGGCGGACTTTTCAGACATTTCTCTACCTCTGCCACTACTGCTTCGCCGTACTTGTCTACAAAACCTCCCGGAAGCCCTCTTAAGCTGCGAATGTTATCAATCTTCCTGGGAGCAAGAACAGCCAGTCTGCAGAGAAGATGATCTCTGCCCACATAAAATCTGGGGCGGTTCATATCTCTGGCCGTATCCTCCCGCCAGTTGACCAGCCGCCACAGAAGAGGGAAACTGGTTCTTTTTACCTTGCCGGCGGATCTGGCCTTTGCGAAAAGACGCTCTCTGGAGATAGAGTATGTTGCTGGATCTGAGAGGGGCTCGGACTCCCCTTCAAACCACTTGGTTCGTCCCTTCTTCTTCAACTGACCCGCTAGAACATTGTACACCTCAACAAGATGTCTCACATCATCCAGCGCATACTCCAGCTGCCCGACAGCAAGGGGGCGGGCAGACCAATCGCTCATGGAGTACTTCTTTCTTGATCTGATTCCGCAAACAGAATGAACCAGATTCACCAGGCTGATCTGCTCTCCGTAGCCAAGAAATGCAGCAGCAACCTGAGAGTCAAACAGATTCTTCACCTTGAATTCCGGGATGTCATTAAAAAGAATGATCAAATCGTTCCTTGCACTGTGAAGAACCTTCACCACATCTTCATCTGCAAACAGTTCTCCCAGAGGAGAAAGAGTCTCCAAAGCAAGGGGATCAACTGCCACCGGTCCGATACCATCGGCGGCAAGCTGTATTAGAAAAAGATCAGGCCAGTAGCGTTTCTCGCAGTGAAATTCCGTATCAAGGGCGACCACCGGGGTTTTCCGGAGATCAGCTATCAGGCTGTTGAAAGTTTTCTGATCCTCGATCAAACCAGTGTATTTCATTACTGCGTTGCCTCTGTTTCGGAAGACTCTTCGTGGTATGGACAGTAGATTGCTCCATCCCGCAGTTCGTAGTATTTGTAACCATTGTCGGGACATCTGTATCCGCCTCTTCTTCCGTATTCTCCGTTACTTAAAACGTACATTCCCTCGATGTTTTCGGGGTATGGATAACCAGCCGCAAGATAATCGTGCAGTTCTGCTGCCACGGAATCTCTTCTTAGGGTACAGTCGTTGGATGCTATTGCCAGCCCTTCTCCCAGATGACCCTCCGGACATACCACCATTCCTGTCTGTTCATCGTACTCGTAAGGCCTTCCGGACACCGGGCAGCACCCATCCGGGTGTGAAGCCGCGTTCTCTCTGCAGAGCATCACTGCAGATCCAAGAATGTTGTCTATCGCTGTATCCTTAGTTACCAGAATTCCACTTTCCCCAGGGGAAAACCACACGATTCTGCTGCCCCCATCTCCGGTTTCACCTGCCATGCGAAAGCCGTTGCCATCCACACCGTCAAACCGAAAACCGGACGGAACATCCACTCCGCTGAGCCTGGAAAGAAAATCCGCAGACAACCCCCGGGCCATTTCCCGGGACATCAGGGATATCGCCTGCTGTGCGTCACCGGAACTCAGTGACTGAGTGTAAACCTCCACCCTGTTCTTAAGATTCACTCCAAGGCTGGCGGGTCTTGCAATCAGGGCGAAAACAACAACTGCAACAGGTATTGTAACAAAAAGGACAACCCTTCTCATCTACTTCTTCCCGATCCTGAACCTCCGGAAGTGGAACTTCTACCACCAGATCCCACGCTGAAAATATCTCCCAGATCAAGGCCCATACCGCTGACAAGAAAGCCCCATTCCTTGTTCACATTCTGCCCGCTGAGACGGTAGTAAACATCTACATTCAGCTGCAGCTGGGTGTTGTCCAGCTCGATACCGGTGCGAAAATCCACGCTGGAGACTTCACTGCCTGGTATTTCTCTGGAGTCAATTTCAGTTTCTCCTCTGGTTGCAAATTCAAGCCCTGCGTGAAAATTCAATTCTCGGTTAACAGGAAGAATCAACCTTGCTTCTCCGCGAAACTCCATAGAGGGAGAGGTATCTGCAGAATCTCCAGGGGCACTGGGTACTTCATCCCACGCGGTGAAATACTTGCGAAGCCCTCCTGAAGCCTGAACCCTGGGGCCTGACAGTGAACCTGAAACAGGAACAAGAAATGTTGCTGATATTTCAGCTGCCACGTGCCTGTCACTCTCGGTGTAATCTCCCGCGTCAAGAGTACCTTTAAGAGTTGGACGCAGTGCCCCCCTCAGTATGAACTGAGGATCTCTGCTCATCCAGCCGTCAACACATATCCACGGATCTGCTATTCCCACACCAGTTGTGTCTCCAGGTCCGGAAATCTGCAAAAAAGCCGGTAAAATAATACTAATAGTGTGACTGGGAGTAAGCCCGTATCTGCCAGCCCACAAGAATCTTACTACCCCGTATCCCTTGCGGTGACTGTAAAGGCTGTCAAAACCAAGTGTATCTGTTTCCCAGTACTGGCTGAATCCGAAATACCCAAGGCTCAGGTCACCGGACGCTCCTGTTACAGGAAGAACCTCACCAAGATAACTGTAAGAAAGGGGATCCCAGGCAAGGGCTATCGCTGTAAATAACACAAGTATAGACGAAGTTGTTCTCATCAATCAATTTCCTCTCTTCTCACTGCAGTATTCTGAAACCCCCGGGACACTGTGCAGTGAAATCTCTGCTTACCTCAATCAGCTCATCAACAATTGCGTGCGCAGGCCCCAGGGTACACAAGTGAACCATCTCTTCAACAGCACATGTTTCCCCGCAAAAAACAGCATCTACAGACCCGTCTGCATTGTTGGACACCCGCCCCTGAACACCGAGACCTAAAGCCGTCTGCCTGGTCCAGTACCGGAAACCAACACCCTGCACAACTCCGGTTATCACCACACGCACCCTAATATAGCCCTCTGCGCTCCGCATAATTACTGTCTTATAGAGCAGTACTCTCTGCAGGTCAAGCCGGAGTTACTGCAGGTTGACCACCATGCGGTTTGTTGGCATTGTTGGCACTGCGGTTTGTTCGTTTTTCTTTTCATAAAGGAGGGGTTCAATTGAAAAGAACCATCCCTGTTCTTCTTGCTGTGCTTGTTTCCGTTTCTTCAGCTGCTCCGTCGATCTGGGGTTTTCCCGGTCTTTTCCGGGTAAACAGTGCCATGCCTCTTGGCTTCAATGAAATGTCTTTCAAATTGGGTGTTTCATACTGGACAGCAGCGAATGATTACATGAATTTCATCTATCACAGCCACTTTCTCCCTCAAACACTTCTGTTCCCGGAAATAACCGAGACCGAGCACACAGGCCAGGGAAGACTGGGGCTTGCCTACGGTGTGTGGGATTATGTTGATGTATCCGCTACAGCAACCTATTCCGGTACATCCTACGAGAGAGATTTCTACGAGGAACGCTCCACTGGGCACTGGGAGGAAATTCAGGCCTTTGAAGGTATCAACATTGGTCTTCACGGCGGTTACAACCCTATTCCATCCCTGAAGGATGTAGTGTGGTTCGGGGGAGACCTGCGCTTTGGTTTCTCTCCTGCGGATACCATGTTCCTTCGGTGTCTTGATGGCCCCGATGGAATATGGCACAAAGGCCAGCTCATCGGAACAGCAAGGAAACCCTTCACCTCCACGGGTAACGGCAGTTTTGCAACAGATTTTCTGATTACAGGAGATTTCGGGCGCTGGCTGCCAATGGCTGCTGTAAAGGCTCACCTCAACTTCGGTTACAGCAAATACACACAGAATTACAACTTCACCGACTTTCGTGTGGCTCCGGATTCAGTTGGCTGGATTTATTCTGATTCTACAGAGATAGCTCTGGAAGTTTCAGACGGCGTGTTCAACTTCGGATTCGGTATTGAAGTGCCTACTCCCTACACCGACATTTTCATAGAGTACACTAACCAGAAACTCCTTGACCGAGACAACGCCAGCGTATCCTACTTCACTCCCGGCATAAGATTCAAAAACAATTCCGGTACTTTTGTGGATATTACTTTCGATTTGAGTACCAGCAGTTTTGACCCGGAGTACTATGATCTGGGGCACGACATGTACCAAAACGGAGAGGTAACCGCGCAACAGCGTGCCGAAAGAGCTCCTCTTCCGACGGGTGGTGTTTTTGACTGGGGCGTGGGACTGGCCGTTGGATTCTCATCTGATATGATGGGAAAAGACGAGGTTTCAAACATGGCCACCCTCAGTGGAACAGTTACCGATTCCATCACAGGCGAAGCTGTTTTCTCTACTATTACTTTCCCCGGCGTGGCCATTGCAAACGTAACCAGTGATGAGGTCACCGGGTTCTATACCCATAGGATTCCCGCAGGAGAAGTTCCAGTAACAGTGGTAGCAGCAGGTTACAGCGAAGCAAGTGCTGTGGTTGTTCTCGGGCGGAACCAGAGGGTTGAACTCAACTTCGCACTGGTTCCCAACCTCGGTACACTCAGCGGATCTGTTAAAGATGGAGAGGGAAGACCAATTGCCAACGCGACAGTTACAATTGGCACCCCAGCACCTGTTACTGTAACCACGAGTTCTGTGGGTATTTACTCTGCAGAAGTTGAGGCTGGCACCTGGCCTGTGGCAGTACAGGCTGACGGGTACATATCCGACAACCAGACCACAACGGTTATCGCCAACGAAACGGCAACTGTATCTTTCACCCTACGTGCTGCTCTAAGAGCAGGTGATGTAATGAGTTTTGATAACATTTACTTTGCTTCAGGCAGCGCCAACCTCAAACCTGAAAGCTATTCAATACTCGACAGTGTTGCCATTCTACTTCGGGATAATCCTTCAGCCAGAATACAGATAGCCGGTCACACCGACAGTGACGGCAGCGAGAGCTCCAACCAAACTCTAAGCGAAAACCGTGCCCGTTCCGTGTATCAATACCTGATAAGCAAGGGCATTGCCGGCAACAGAATGACAACCATTGGCCATGGAGAATCCAACCCCATAGCTCCTAATGACTCTGCTGCCAACAAAGCCAGAAACCGTAGAATAGAGTTTACCGTTCTCAGTATCTGATACAGTTCATCTTAGCAAAGAGCCCGGTTTTGACCGGGCTCTTTGTTTTGCCGTAAACTCTGTGTTCAGGAATCTGAAATAACTCTGTGTACCTTTACAGCCAGTGTCTGTATAGCAAAAGGTTTCTGTAGAAAAAGCAAACCCTTTTCTGTAACATCCGGAGTAATGGTCACATCGGCAGTGTACCCGGACATAAAAAGGCACTTTATGGATGGCTTTATTGCAATCACCTTTTCCGCCAGTTCCCGACCGTTCATCTGGGGCATTACAAGGTCTGTAAGCAACAGGTGGATATCATCTGAATAACTGCGCACTATCTCCAGAGCTTCTTCAGGAAGGCCAGCAGGAATAACGGTGTAACCCAGCCCTTCCAGCATTGTAACAGTCATTTTCAGCACAGCTTTCTCGTCTTCCACCAGCAGCACTGTTTCACCTTCGCCCCTTGGTATATCACCAGTATGCGCTTCCGGTGCAGCAATCACCCCAGTTTGCGATCTCGGCAGGAATATGCTTACCGAAGTTCCCTGATTCAGCTTGCTGCATACATTTACATAGCCGTTGTTCTGTTTAACTATTCCGTACACGGTGGCAAGCCCCAGACCAGTTCCCTGCCCCACTCCCTTAGTGGTAAAAAACGGTTCAAAAAGGTGTTTAAGAACATCTTCATCCATACCGCTGCCGCTGTCTATCACCGTAAGTTTCAGAAAGTCACCTGGTGTAATACCCCTATGTCCGGCACAGAACTCTGCATCTATAGGCGCATTTTCAGTTTTTATGGTTATACTTCCCACACCGGCAATGGCATCCCTGGCATTTACGCACAGGTTTATCAGTATCTGGTCGATCTGACCCGGATCAATCATCGACAGCCACAGATTGCTGTCTGGTATCCAGTTCAGTTCTATCTGCTCTCCGATGAGCCTGCGCAGCATCTTCAGCAGACCGGAAACTGCTTCGTTTATGTTAAGCAGTCTCGGCTGTATAACCTGCTTCCTGGCGAATGCAAGAAGCTGTCTGGTAAGTGCTGCGGAATCTTCAGCGGCATGATGAATCTGAAGAAGAGTACTGTGCAACTCTGCTGTTGAAGAAGCATCCTGAAGTGCAAGTTCCGTGTTCCCGATAATCACGGTAAGCAGATTGTTGAAATCGTGTGCAACCCCCCCGGCAAGACGGCCAAGAGACTCCATTTTCTGAGCGGCTGCAAGCTGATCCTGCAGTATTTTCTTCTCCTTCTCGGCAGTTCTTCTCTGTGAAATATCACGGGACACTCCGTATATACCAGTCAGTTTTCCAGACTGGTTCCTGACAGCCTTCATGGTGTTTTCAAGCCATACAGTTGATCCGTTTTTGTGGTAGTACTCTACCTCCATCACAACAAATCTCCGCAATTCATCTGCGTGCTTTGTGTCTCGCTTCAGCTCTTCTGCAACAAATTCTTGTACCCTTGCCAGCGACGCGGGAGTTATCTTTTCCTCCAAAGTCTGCTTGCTGCGTTCTTCCGGAGTAAAGCCCAAAACCCCCTGTACAGATGGAGTCACATAGGTGTTTTTCAAATTAAGATCGACTGTCCACACAATATCTGCCATTTTCTCTGCAAGAAAACGATATTTCTCTTCACTCTGCCGCAGGCAGTCTTCAGCAATTTTCCTCTGGTTGATTTCTTCTTCCAGCCCACTGGTCTTCTTTAATTTCTGAAGATTTCTGTATCCCAGTTCCGAAACCATCCGGGCTATCTCTGCAAGAAACTCGGCTATTCTCTCAATCCTGCCCTGGGAGATAACAGGTACTCTTTTCACCGCATCAATGTAGCCGTCTGTGTTAAAACCAAAGATCTTCGCCTGTCTGCCAAGACGATCAAGATCGGGTTCTTCCTGAAATACCTGCCCTGTGAACAGTGATGCAATTCGTACCCCGTCAACAACCACGGGAACTCCACAGTCTATAAGACCGTGTTCGCATTCCATGGCAACTGCCTTTACCGGCCCTTCCCGGTAACTCACAAGGCTCGGGTTGGTTCTTATACAGGAAGCAACCGCACCCGGTGCCACCCTGTGATATTCAGTGCAGATACTCTGCCAACCGGTATTTATTAGAACTGCCATATGGGGGTAATCAGTTAATTCAATGGAAATACCAGTAGCTTCTGTAAATTTCTGGAAGGTCTGCTTCAGCTGCGATATATCTACCAGATCACGGATTCCATACAAACCATCAATCAGATACAATTCCCTCTCATCTGCAGTTGTGCTCATATCCATCCAATTTATTTAAACCTGCGCACTCATAAGATACACAATACTCAGCTGCCTGGAGAATTCCTCAGTTGTCCGGTTCCAGCATTTTCCCCATACTTATCGCCTGATCGACCTTGAATCCTATTTTTTTGTAAAAACCGATCACTTCCGTATTGGACGAGCGAACCTGGAGATTTATCTTGGGACACCCTGCCCTGCGGAGCATTTCTTCTGCTGTGCTCATAAGAGAGACCGCAATACCCCGCCCCCGGTAGTCCGGATGAACAGCCAGGTAGTTAACCCAGCCTCTGTGCCCTTCGTAACCGGCCATTACAGAGCCAACCACCGTTTCATCAACAGTGGCAACAAGAAACATCTCCCCCTGAACTTTGACTTTCCGGTGAATGTCTTTCCGTGGGTCATTCCACGGAACCACCAGATCGCAGTCAGTCCAGAGCTGAACAACGCTGCTCTCGTCATCTGCCTCAAAAGATCTTATATGCATTTCTTCCCGCCAGCTACACCCGATCCATCTATCACAGAACCATACACTTTCTCACAATATACCCTTCTGCACATTCAAGCCTGTACATATAGAGGCCCGATGGAAAATCGTCTGTTTTCCACTGAACAGACTGGCTGCCTTCCGGCAAATCTCCTGTGCTCAAAACCTGAACAATTCTTCCCGAAAGATCATGTACAGTCAGAGAAGCAGGGCCGGCACAAGGTAGACAGAAAGAGATCGATACTGTTCCGGTAACCGGATTCCCCAAAAGCTCGTTCAGTGTAAAATCCCCGGTAGACTGCCCCTGCTGCACACCGGAAGTTTCCCATGTTATCACCGTGCTGGCAGGCTGGGAACAGCCGAACTCCGGGCTCAAAGCCTCCACCACAATGGTTGTCTGAGCTTCAGAAGGAGGTCTCGTCACCTGCGGAACAAAGCATGCGCCTCCTGTTGTCGCCCACAGGAAAGTTCTGGAATCGTCACTGTTCTCTCTGTACACATTGTAAGTGTACACATCAGATGAAGAGAGTGTCCATCGAAGTCTTATGGTTCCTGTGGTGTCATCAATCTGGTTAAACTCATCCACATAAACAGCAGAGGGTGCGTCCGGAATATCAATTTCCCCTCTAACAATTCCCAGTCTTCCAATATACGCTGTGTAGTCATTCACTGGCGTTGAACTTACAAACTTAACGGCAGCAACAGTCATTTTTGCCCCCGCAAAACTGCCGATACCTTTCTTGAACAGGTTCCAGCCGGGCTGCTCCGCAGGGTCAACTTCCTCGTAGTAGAAAAAATCCGGAGCAGAAGAGAGAGACATGGCCACCTGCATCCTCGACGGCTGCCCGGCAGAGTCGGCAAACCAGACAAAATGAAGGGTGTCTGATGCACTTATTTCGGCATCCATCTTGTACAGGTACAGCATGGTCTCACTGGAGGAATCCAGATCTCCTGAAACTTTCAAACAGCTCCCGCCACAGTAAGCCTTGTCCCAGCTCATCTCCGGGAAAAGGGGAGTTCCCTGACTTTCTGCTATCCATCTCCAGGTTGGCAGAACATCCTGCTGACTGCGATTGTGCCATGCGAGTTCCGAAACTGTTTCACCATCTGAAAAATACTGATAACCCTGCCCTGTGTTGAAGTTTGTTACAAAAGGAAATGAGGTCACAGGAGTTTTTGCTGCAAAATAGCAGGCGAGACCCTTCCACGGGTGGGTAGTGTCTGTGTTTGACGGGTCACGGTTTGCTCCACTCCAGAATCTGTTCGCCCTGGTATAAAATGCGGGAAGACTTGAAGAATTAGTGTAGGTCCAGTTGGGGCAGTACAACCCCACAGATGTAACGTGGTTCTGCCCTTCGGGAAACAGACCATTCCAGTTTACACCTGTGTTGTAACCGTTTGCCTGTACATCCACGCCTGCATAAAGCTCGTATGGGCTTCTGCCAAGAGATGCGGCAAGCGCCGATGAATTCTGCAGGCAGGACATACTCCAGTTAAAGTTGAGGAACATCCAGTTGGCAACAACACTTCCGTTGTACTGAAAATACCAGTCATTGCTTGCGTTGAGAGCGTTCTGCCAGCTGATTCCGCCTGACTCGGTCATGGCATCGTACCACTGGATATCCAGATCTGAATTATTCTGAATGTACAACATGAAATCACGCATATCCTGTGCCAGCTGGGCGTTGCCTCCGGCAGTTTCCTGGTTGATGAACCATCCGTCAAAGCCGTAGTACTGTGTCATCTCAATAAGCTTGTCTGCAACCGGAAAAGTTGAACCGTTTTTCTGTACAAGATCCCAGACCCACTGTATCTGCCCGCCGTAGGCCACAGGCGGAAGAAATATTGTGCCGTACACTGGAACACCATTACGGTGACCGGCATCAATTACTCCTGGATTGGGGGCAAGTATAAGCCCCTCTCCGGAACTGCCTCCCCAGAAGGTAAGGTGATCCACATACTGCCAGTAATTAAAAGCGTAGACATCCACTCCGAGACCCCCCTGAGACGGGTTCCCGCTTGTGGAGGGGTTCATAATGCTCAATACACCCACCCCTCCCTGATCCGTTGTGGCATGAATGTTGCACTGTGTGTCGCCGTACGATCTTGTGGAAAGCTCTATACTGCTGCGGTTGTAGGGAGCATCGGCATCTGTGGCCGCCGACCATGAAAGCAGTTCAGACGGAAACCAGTAGGAAGCAAAGGGCTGCCCTGGCAGACTCCGGGCAGAAACCTGCCCTGCTGCCGCAACCAGAAGGAGCAACACCATTTTCATAATTCTTCTCCTTTTCTTCTTCTGCCTTTGAAAAACTCTTTCAGCAGCCTTGCTGATTCGTCTGCAAGAACGCCTCCCTGCACTTCGGGATAGTGATTCAGATGTCTCATTTCCAGAAGATTGGTTACAGAACCAAAAGCACCAAACCTCTTGTCCCAGGCTCCGTATACCACGCGTTTTACCCTTGAAACCAGAATGAGCCCTGCACACATAACACACGGCTCAAGCGTAACGTACAGAGTGGCGTCTTCCAGCCTCCAGTCCTTCTGTGCTCTGCAGGCTGCATCGATCACAAGACACTCTGCGTGGGTCTGCGGAAGATGAAGTTCGGCTGTTCTGTTTGAATCCCTGAATTCCCCGCTGCCATTCACAAGAACCGCTCCAACAGGAACCTCTCCTCTATCGAAGGCCTTGCGAGCCTCCTGCAGAGCTATTCTCATATATTTTTCGCTCTGGTTCACTTGTCCGCCATCAACGCTTCTATTTCGTCAGGAGTTTTGGGAAAACCCGCTGAAAGAAATGTGTTCCCGTTCTCTCCCACAAGAACATCGTCCTCTATTCTTATTCCAATACCCTCCTTTTCACTGTAAAAACCAGGCTCGATGGTAAACACCATACCGGGCGCAATAGGTACATCCGAAACATTTTCGTCGTGGGTATCCAGCCCCAGATGATGCCCTATTCCATGATAGTAGAAACTGGATATTTCATCCGGCTCTTTTATTTCTCCCCTGCGAAGCAGAATTTCTTTGTAAGCTTCAAGAACCTCATCGTTCCATTCCCGGTGAAGCTTTCCCGGACGCAGCAGCTCGTTGGCTTTTACCTGAATTTCCAAAACCATTTCCATGAGTTCTCTCTGCCTGGGAGTGTACTTCCCACTTACAGGAACCGTTCTTGTGATGTCTGCACAGTAGAGGTTCTTCATTGCACCGTGGTCAACAAGAAGCAGATCCCCGTCTTCCACAACGGAATCGTTGCTAACATAGTGCAGGCATGTTGCTCTGCTTCCCCCTGCAACGATAGCAGAAAAAGCCGGGGTTTTCTCTCCCTCTCTTGCCCACTGGTACAGAAGCTCTGCCTCGAATTCTCTCTCATTCAATCCTGGGGCAAGTATTTTTACTGCAGCTTCAAATCCCGTTTTTGTAAGTTGTATGGCGCCGCGAATCTGCTCTATCTCTTCCTGATCCTTAACCATTCTAAGACGGAAAATCAGTTCGGAGATACTCTGAACTTTCAAACCTGGATACAGTGCTATAAAATTGTTTACATACACCAGCCTCTTTCCGGGCACTCCACTGAGTCCACAGTTGTGCCAGTCAAAGTAGAAATTATTCATCTTTTCTCTTGAAACAAGTTTGTCTATAAACCTGTCTTCGCTTCCGGCAAAACGAATATCCTCAATCCCGCTGTTATCTGCAGACCGTTCTTTTGTAAGCACGGTACCGTACCACTTTGCATGCGCCTCATCGTAGGGAGATATGTACAGACATTCCTTTGCCTCTCTGCCTTTGAGCCTCCACATTAACAGCGTTGTGTTTTCCTGCTGGATTCCTGTAAGATAGAAAAGGTTTCTTGAAGGAGTGTAGGGATACACACCGTCAGCACTTGTTGGTTTAGATGAAGAAGCTTTTATCATTATGCAGTAATCTCCATCAATCATGTCTACCAGCCTGGCCCGGCGTTTCTGAAATTTCGCAGCAGAATTCATTGTTATCCTTTCAGTATCAGTGTTTCCAGCGGCAGTTTAGGCACATGATGCACACCTTTTTCATCCCGCCAGTATCTTATTTTCTCTGTGTTTTTTTCCAGAACTACTGTTTCTCCCGGGTAACCCAGGGCAATAAGAAGTACCGGCTTGTAGCCTTCAGCAGGTGATGTTCTGTTTACTGCATCTGCGTCGTAGTTAAGCAGTATACAGCTTCCCACTCCCATGGCTGCTCCGGCAAGAACTATGTGAGACGCGGCAATTCCGGCATCAATTCCTGTAAAGAATTCTTGCTTTTCCGGAGCGTGTATAACGATGTAGGCTGAAGGCCTCTCTCCCGGTACCGGGCCGGACCAGTCTGTGATATACCCAGCCCAGCCGATGCCGGAAAACAATGTGTTTCTGTTATCTTCACCAACAATTATGCTGAAGCGAAGCCGCTGGTAATTGGATGTGCACGGTGCCATGGCAGCAGCACCAACCATTGTTCTTAATAAACCTGAGGAAAGCGGTTTATTTTCCTGAAACCTTCTGTAGCTTCTGGCCTTCTCTGTGAGTTCCGCAAAGTTCATAATGACCCCTTACTTTGAAACATATTTACAGAGCCAATATAGCAAAAGGGGCATGACTTTCGTCACACCCCTTTTACTTCTGTTACCAGCGTCAGCCCTTGATTTCTATCTTCCTGTGAAGAGCTTTCTCTTCCTTCGGAATAGTGATGGTGAGTACGCCTTCGTTGAATGATGCTTCAGCTTCCTCAGATTTCATGTCGGAAGGAAGTGTAAAACTGCGCACGAAAGAACCGTAGCTGAACTCTCTTCGGTGCCAGGTGTCACCCTTCTTTTCCTCCGCCATCGTTTTCTCACCACGGACGGTGAGAACTCCGTTGGAAACCTCCACTTCAATTTCATCTCTGGGGATTCCGGGAAGCTCTACCTTGAACTGTATGGAGTCCGCTCTCTCGCAGATATCCACTGGAGGCAGCCAGTTTGCACTGGTATCTTCACCCTTCTCCGGCCAGAGACCATCAACAAGTTTGCCCAGTGAGTAGGCAATATCGTAAGGCTGCAGTTGTTTTCTGTATAACATTTCTGATCTCCTTTCTTCCCTATTCGCGGGATTTTCTTCACACAAACACTGTATGCAAAGAACTTGCCAGAATCTCTAAAAATATCAGCATCGCACTGCGATACAATACATTACAGAACGTCATTGCCTTTCTCTTCAGCCAGTATTCATGCAACAACAAACACAGAGAGCGCCAAAATGACGCACCATTCTGACTCTCTCTTTTACAGCCTGTCTGTTCAGGAACCAACTACGCTTATATCATCAAGAAGAATCGCAGGGTTTGTGTATATACTGTCTGTATAATGAGCTGCATTTTCAACGGCAATTGCCTTTGAAAGCATTTCGTATATGTTGCCTGCCATCATGGCATCCTTCACTCTGCCGATTACTCTGCCGTTCTCTACATACAGACCCGGGTTGAGACCAATTGAAAGATCCCCGTTTAGAATGTTACCGGAATGAGCTCCAAGAGCACCGTAAATAATTACTCCCCTGTCGATCATGGACAGCATTTCCTGGAACGATTTGTCTCCGTATGCAAAGCTTGCATGAGAAAGGCTGGGCACCGGTGTTATAGATATTTTATCTCCCCCCCACATCCCTCTGCGAAAACCTGTTCCAGCAGGCTTTTCACCCATCTTCGATGCGTAATCCAGATTGTTGCAAACAGACTTGAATATTCCGTTTTCAATTACAGGCAGTCGTTCCGTTTTAACGCCTTCGTCGTCGAAAAGTCGTCTGTCTGTTTTGTCCGATGCAGGATCACTGATAAAAGACAGTCTGGGCGAGACTATCTGCTGGTTCTTTCTGTTCAGCAGCGGAGAGATCTTTTCATAGAATGACTTCGCCGAAGTGGCCATACCCAGTCTCCATGTAAGGGCATTCATGGAATCCGGAGCGAATATCACCTTCATCCTGCTGTCTCCTACTTCAATTTCAGGAAGAGAACTGTTGAAGAAATCAACAGCCCTTTCCGCATCGGCAGCAAAGGGAGAGACACTGGAATTGCTGTAAAATATATTACGGATGCCTGAGCTGGTTCCAGGGTAGATCATTGCTCCCAAAGCATACACGGAAGAATCTTTCTGACGCAGGTCTGCTCCGGAAGTGTTTATTATTCTGGTTTCCGAAGTTCCGCATCCGGCTCCTGTCTCAAGAACTCCCTGCTTCATCTCGCCGTAGAGTTTCTCTACCCGCTCCACGGTGTTTCTTATCTCCGGAAAACTCATAGATTCCACTTCAGCGTGGTAATCCTCTGTGAAATTAACGAAACCCGAAGCCGGGAAATCGTAATCGGCATCTACCCCGGCCTTCATGGAAGCAAGAGCGTTTTCAACCAGCTGTTCCCTGCTGGTAAGATTTTTGGTGTAAGCAAAACCCAGTTTCCTGTCTTTGATTATCCGCAGGGACACACCGTACTGAATTGATGCTGAAACATCGCTGACTGCGCCGTTCACCTTGCTCATGCTAACTGATTTTTCTCTGAGGCTGTAAACTTCTGCCCTGCACCCTTTAGACTCCGCGATCTTAAGAAGCTTCTCCATTACACACCTCCTACAACCATAGAGCGGATCAGAACACTTGGTCCGCCGTAACCGCTCTTTATGTTCATTTGCCCCTTACCGCAGCCGCCGCGCTCGCTGAGTACCATATGGTCGTCCATTGCTTCAATGTTCTTCATCGTGGTAAAGAGGTTGCCCATTATGTTGATATCCCTGACCATCTCTTCAATCTTTCCATCCTTCACCATGTAACCGTACTGTGCCCCGAAAGTGAAGTTTTCTCCGGATGTCTGCCCTCCTTTGCCGTCGCACAGGTACAGACCATCACCCATCTGCTTTAAAAGGTGTTCAAGAGACATTTCGCCCTTCTTCAGATATATGGTTCCCATTCTTACAATGGGCTCAAACCCATAATCCTGCGCAACACAGTGGCCTGTTACCGGTTCTCCGAATTCGGCAGCTGTTCTTCTTGAATGCAGCCTTCCTTTCAAAACACCGTTTACCATCAATGGAACTGTTCTCACCGGCACTCCCTCATCATCATACTTGTAAAAGCCTACCTGATTGGGAATAAGGGTATCTGCAATGATTGTTACTACATCACTTCCTATCTTTTTGCCCATGGCCATTTTTTCTCTCAGCGGTGGATTATCCTCTATAATATCCGCTTCGCTGAAATGGCCGAAAGCTTCGTGAATAAACACCCCGGTAAGACTTGGATTTATTACCACATCGTAGGTTCCACCCTGCACCGGATCAGCGTCAAGAAGCTGCTTTGCAAGCTGTGCTCTCTTCAGAAAAACATCATCACGGTCGAGAAGATCGGCCATTCCGTTGGCACCGCCAACTGCTGCACGGACATTCTGGGTAAGGCTGCCTCTACCTGCAACAACTTCTCCTGCAATACTTACAGTACAAACACGCTCTCGAATTGAAGTACCCTCACTGGAGACAAAGAATTTCTCTCTGTCAACCTCGCTGTAGACAATGTTGGTGTTTACTACCTCCGGTTGCTCAAACATTATGGCGTTGTACTTCTTCAGAAGAGCTATTTTTTTCTCCAGAGGAACATCAGCGGGATCGCCGTGCAATTCCGGCTCAAAGTAGCCCTGTACTGGTTCCACTTCTGCCAGAACAACATTCTTTCCGCCTCCAGCCATGGCTGACGCTCCCTGTACAGCCAGCTTAACAGCCTCAGGTACATCTTTTTCCCGCGTAACTGTAACAGAGGAAAATCCACCGTCTTTAAGCGCTCTTATCACAAACCCGTCTGTGCTGTTAGAGCCGGCCTTTTTCAGTTCTCTGCCCGCCATGGATACCTTGGTTGTTTTCTTCTCTTCGTAGCGTATGTCCACATAATCCGCATCCGCTGCGGAAATCATCTTTTTCAGTTCTTCAAGCATAGCTCCCCTATCTTTTTGTCTTCCGGTATTTTTACGAATATCCGGATATACTAAAATTGGCGGAAATCAACCAAAATGCCTGCCCTACCTTTGCAGCTGTGCTGCCTGCAAGATTGACTGCCGGAGAATTGATGTTATACATAAGCGTTACCTGCCGTAAGGTAACTGGTTTTTAGCGAAAGATATCCGGCAGATTTCAGCAGCAGGAAGGCAGTCTCCCTTGAATACTTTGTACACTCAACTGGAACAGTTAGGAGTACCCGAGAACATTGCAAAAATCTATGTCGCTCTTTTGGGAAAGAGAGAGATGAGTGCAATGGAAATCCACGAAGCCACTGGAGTTCCCAGATCCAAGATCTACGAGATTGCCCAGAAGATGATGCAACGCGGAATGTGTATCGAAAAAAGAACAGGTAGAAGCAAAAAATATCAGGCCATTGAACCAAAACGTGTTTTTGACACACTCATTCAAAACAGTGAAACGGAGTACAAGCGAAAAAAAGAGTCTGCCGAGTCTATGATTTCACTGCTGTCCCCCATTTACAGCAAGGGAATACACAACACCGATATCTCCGAATATGTTGAGATCATCAAAGACCTCCCATCTATTCACCAACGATATGTGGGGCTGGTGGCCAACACACGGTTCGAACTGCTCGGGTTCGTAAAACCTCCCCATGCCTTTCAGAACAGCGGCAAGAAACTGGAAGAACAGGAAGATGAGGAAACAGGCAGACTTCTGAAGGGAATCGATGTGAAAGTGCTTTACGAGTATACCATGGAAGATTCTTTCGGTCTGAGCCTTGAGCACATCAAGAGATGCATAGCAGCGGGAGAACAGGCCAGATTCATCAATCAGCTACCTATAAAAATGTATGTTTTTGACCGCCGGTTCGTACTTATGGCCATGAGCAACGGAGAAAAGGCCAGCTCCCCTCTCACAATGCTTGTTGTTGAGCATACAGCATGGGCCAATGCCGCCAGAATCCTGTTTGACTATCTGTGGGAAAATGCTTTGAGTCTTGAGCAACTCAAGGCTTTAAAAGAAGCGGAATAGTTACCAGTATTCCAATTCACAGCAGTTATGCTTTATCCAAATGCAATCTATGGTTCTCCAGAGCCCCTCTGACCGATTGACAATGAAAAAGCGCTTTGCTATAGTGTTACTCTCCCTAGGGTAACAGATATTTGATCGTGCAGAAACACTATCACGCGGGGTTATTGAATGCTTTCTATTGTGCAGCAAAAACTGGAGCAGTTTGGTGTGCCCGGTAACATGGCTAGGATATACACTGCTCTACTCGAGAAGAGGGAAATGAGTGCCCTGGAGATCCACGAATCAACCGGGGTTCCCAGATCCAAGGTGTATGAAATCGCCCAGAAAATGATACAGAGGGGAATGTGTATCAAAAAAAACTTCGGGCGAGGCTGGAAATATCAGGCAGTTGAGCCCCGCAGGGTTTTAGACCATTTGATAATGATAGACAGGGCTGAACACTCCAGAAAAAAGAAAACTGTTGAAGTGATGACTTCTGTGTTCTCCGCCCTGTACGAGCAGGGTCTGCAAAGCACTGGAAGTACCGATTATATCGAGATCATCCGGGATCCTTTGTCTATTCACCAGCGATACCTGTCTCTGCTGAACAACTCTCACAAAGAAGTGCTGGGATTTGTTAAGCCGCCTTTCTCACATCAGGGCAGCCACAGGATGCTTGAGGAACAGGAGGCTGTTGAAAGTGCTCTGCTTGCCCGTGGAGTTGTTGTAAAAGCTCTTTATGAATATCGCCTTACAGATATCGATATGCTGGAACAGCAGCACATAGAAAGATGTATCACCACAGGCGAAAGGGCACGCTATGCCGCCAGCCTTCCTGTTAAGATGCATATTTTTGACGGAAGATTCGTTCTTATTGCCATGACAAACCGAGACACAGACAAATCGCCACTTACTATGCTGGTAGTGGAACACCCTGCTTGGGCAGAAGCGGCCTGCATGCTCTTTGATCATCTGTGGAACAATGCAGCCGGGCTTGAAGAACTGAAAACGAACTTTCTTAAGGGCAGAGGCATTGATCGGATATACAGTTCCAAATCGGAAATAGATGTTCCACATACTTACAGGCAATACAGTGAAAAGGTGGAGAGCCATGATATCACATAAGTTTCTATTCTCACTCTTTATCATCGTTTCTGCCGCTTCGGCGCAAACGGTTATCAGTGGGCCTCAGTCCGGCACTCTTGGCCCGGGAGCCTACATTGTTGACGGAGATATTCTGGTTGAGGCCGGAAACTCTCTCAGTATATTGCCCGGCACCTCTTTTCTTCACAATGGAAACCACCAGTGGCTTATCTCCGGCGGATTTTCCGCCGTTGGTACGGAACAGGACAGTATTCTCTTTGTAAGACAGAATCCAGTTGACGACAATCGCTGGGGCGGCCTGCATTTTCTCAGCGGAGCATCTGAAGCCACTCTGGATTACTGTCACATTGACCATTGCCTTATTGGATTCAGTATGAACTTTTTTGCCAGTGTTAACGTGTACGGCGGCGCTGGCTTGTCGTTGAAGCATTCAAGAATTACCGGATCAGACACCTTCTTTTACGGCGGTGCTGTGTACGCTAACAACGCAAGTGTATTAGTAGACAGCTGCCTGATAACCTCTGCTACTCTTGGAAACAATCCAAGAGGCTTATCCGTGTACCTGGTCGACTGTGACGGTGCACAATTGCTTCACTCTGAATTTGGGTACAATCAGTGTACTTCAGGAGGCACTTGAAGCTCATGCGGAGGCGGTGGGGTCCACTGCAAAGGCTCGAATACACTCATTTCACACTGTATAATTCACAACAACACCGTTGCTGATCACGGAGGTGGAGTTATGGCGTCAGGAAACTGTACCGTTACCCTTGTTAACAACACAATAGTTAACAACACCACCACCCAGAGAACCGGCGGGGGAATATGTACTCTCTACCCCGGCTCAAGTATTACCGGAAAAAATAACATCATTTTTTACAACACTTCTGCCGATAACTCCCAGTTCGCAAGTGCAGCTAGCGGAGGACCCAGCAATCTTACTTATTCCTGTATTTCACAGGATATGCCGGGTACCGGCAACATTACAGATGCTCCCATGTTCGCAAGCGTATCTTCCGGTGATTATCACCTTACTGCAGGCTCCCCCTGTATAGATGCAGGTGATCCTTCTTCTCCGGCGGATCCCGACGGAACAATTGCAGACATGGGAGCCCTTTTCTTCAATCAGGCCGGCGTTTCTGAAAGCGCCGAGCCGCTTCATGAGCTTGTGGTGTATTCTGTTTCCCCGAACCCTTCCAGCTCTGCTGTTGAAATTAATTTCACCCTCCCTGAAGACGCCTCTGTGAACATTGCTTTTTACAGCGTACTGGGACGAGAAATCAGTTCTCTTCCCGATCAGTACTTCTGTTCAGGCAATCATTCAGCCTGCTGGAACGGTACATCTTACTGCGGGAAGAGGGTAGAGAACGGAATCTACTTCTGTGTGGTCAGGGCAGGCGGCTACTCCTGTGTTCAGCGATTAACAATGCTCTAGTCTTCCCTGTATCCGTACAGGATCTGAGAGGGGTGATTTAAAGACAGAATGCGTTTGACCCGGTAAGCAATATCCTTTATACGATCCGGAGGTTTCCAATGAAACTGTTTGCTCTGTTGTTTGTTGCTGTTGCTGCTGCTGCAGCGCAGGATCCAGTAAATATTCTTATCTACAGCGACTCTTTCGGGGGATACGGTGATGATGTTCTCACTGCTGTATCAAATCTGTGGCCAACAGCAAATGTTATGGCCTACCATGATGCCTATACCGGCCCCGCTGCTTTCAACGCCGACATGAACACATACGGCGACACCCTTGATATAATCATTATGGACTGCTGGTGCGGTTTTTACGCTGATTTTAACTGGGATGTGATGACCACTCTTTACAATGCAGGTACTGTTAAGTTCTACGCTTCCTGCTGGAAGTGGGCCAGCACACCTTCATGCCTCGCAAATACCATGGGTGTTTCAGGCTTTGGAGATGTTACCACAGTTATTCCCCACTATAGCTGGGATAACACACATCCGATTACAGCCGGAATCACCGACTGGGGATGGGCTGAACCTGGAGTTGGTATTATGGGAAGCCGGATGACCATTTCCACTGCCACTCCTATCACCGGCTGGACAGAAAATTCCACAGCGTCCGATGCTGGTCTGTGTGTGGCAAACGATGGCCGTAGTGTTGTCAGTGGATACACCATGGCATTTGCGAATCAGAGTACCGCCATTTGGGAAAATGTTCTGGGATTTATATGGAACGGTTCACAGTCTCTGCAAAGAACTACATGGGGCTCTGTAAAAGCTTCATTCTAATTCCTGACACAATATTGAGCAGAGAGAGGTTCTTCCTCTCTCTGCTTTTTTTATGCTGTTCTTTCTGCAAGACTTATAAATACAATTTGACAGAGAGATGGCTCTACTCCTTCGGGATTGTGCCCGGGTAAAGGGGGTTGGAGTAGAGCCATACTATTTTTCTTGCCGGAAGGTGTATCAGTCCACCAGCAGTATTCTCCTGGAAGCACTGAAGCTGTTCGATTCAAGCCTGACCGTGTAAACACCTGAAGGAAGCTGATTCAGATTCATGCCTATCTGATTCTGCTGCGGTACTGCGCCTTCATATACCGTCTCAACAATTCTTCCATTGATGTCAAACAGTTTTATTTCTACAGATTCATCACATGGAACACTGAACATCACAGAAGCCGTTCCGTGTGACGGATTGGGGGAAACTCTAAGATAACCCGTGTTTAAAATTTCCCCGAAGGATTCTTCAGCCACGCCTGCGTAGTTTACTATTACCGTGTAGTCTTCTACCTCACCGAATGATCTGGTTCCGTATGGCTGTGGATCGGTGTTGTTGTAATCCAGGCGGAGCCTCATTCTCAAGTTAGTGCCCGTCTGAGCAGTATCCGGAGCTGTGACTGTTGTGCTGTAAGGCCCTTGCCCGAACGCAGAAAGGAATACCCTTTCATCGCTACTGAAATCGAAGTCTCTGTTCCAGTCAATCCAGACTGCTCCTATATCTGCGTTGTAACCCTGGCCGAGAGTCATGGTCAGAGCTTCCGAAACACCAATCTCAAGGTGAACGTAAAGGGAAGGATCTGAAGTGTAATCTGCGTAGTAATCACACCCGCTGGGGTTGGACATTCCCGCTATCTGAACATTGGAGAAGTGTTCCGGGCCCCCGCCAGTTCCGGGAGCGTATGTACCTGAAGTGTTGTGAACCACTTTCACAAGAACATCGTTGTCGGAATTTTCGTCACCGGTAAGTGAAGATGTAACTGTGATCGTGTAGGCTGTCTGGGCAGAAGACAGATCTGCCTTTTCTGTGAAGGTGAAATTTTCTTTTGCTCCAGGAGCTATGGTCTGTGTAACCGTCTGCGAAAAAGGACCCACACTACCGGTCCCGTCATCAATTGTGTACTGCACCTGGAAGCCTGAAACAGCAGTAGTTCCGTTGTTGAATATTTCCACTGTAACATCCTCGTCTGGAGCAAGGTTGTTTCCTGTTACAGGGCTCACCAATGAATGCATACCTACATCTTTGGTGTATGTATTTGCCGGGGCGATTTCATATCCGAAAGCCCTCTCATTTTCTGGAAAATGGTCTATTAAGCCGATTAAAACAAGTTTGCTGTCGGAGTTAATGAAGGAATTCATTCCTGACGCAACCGGATTTGTCGATGTTCCCGGTATATCTGTTGCAATATGCAGCGGGCCGGAATATGTCTGCGAGTTTATATCGAACTTGTGTATTTCCAGATTAGTCGACCCCGACTGCCTGAAGAGGTAGAGGCAGGGATTTGCCGGATCAGACACATTGTCGTACGCTGTACCAGCACAGTGACTGTTTCCTGATATGTTGGCAATAATCTGGTTGCCACTCATATCAACCGCTGCAAGCTCAGCCCAGTAACCCAGCCAGAACCCTCCGTTACCGCTGTCCAGCTCTGGATCATAAGAAAGGTGCCCTATGCCGACTATACTGGGAGTAGAAACAGTAATTGTGTTAAGCAGCGTGTGGTTCGCAAGATCAAGAACGTAAATGCCGTCACCCAGTGGCCCTTTGGCACCGTAGAAGTTTGTGCCGTCGTATGTCATGCAGTTTACCGTGGGCACACCAGTAATGGAAAACTCCTCTACGAAAGTTCCATCCATCTCAAATTTTCTGAACAAAGCAGTGCTGAAAGATGAGGTATAGATATAATTCCCATCTGTTGCAATTCCACTCTGCGAAGATGAAGTTGTTTCAAAGGAGAACAGGATATCCCACATAGCCAGACCCTGTTGTGCTACATTGTGAATAACAGGATTTGAACTCAGGCTGAAAGACTCTTCCGAACAGATGCTTGACTCAATACTCCTCATATCAAAGGCAGATGCCAACCCCGAAAGGGCAAACAAAAGCAAGACCACTAAAACCGTGAACACTGTCTTTCTCATACCAACTCCTTATACCCCACAGAATACTTCTGACCTGCAGAGAACTGCGGTTATGTCTATGCCCAGCCACCAGTAATGAATATGGATTGTGTCCCCATGTCTTGTCAAGTGTCTCACGCGACACTATTATTGGGGCGTGGCGCATTGCCGAAAACAGTTGTTGCCTGTGCGTACATGGTTTAACTCTTAGTGACAAAGGAATCTCACAGATGAAAAATGGTGCAGTGCAGGAATACGGAACTCCAGAGGAAATACTTCGAGTTCTTCAGAAACTGCGCAGTGCTTTAACAGATCTGCTTCTTTCTGCAGGGCTTGATCCTTCTGCCACAAGAGCTTCTGCCAGGGATCTGGGATTGAGCAAGGATGTTTTCTGGAGAGTCGCAAGAATCACACTGCTTGACCAGATTCTTTCCAGCCAGGTTCCTCCAAGAGCTTCCATGGAGAGAGTAATCGCTGCTATTCAGAAAAAGGGAGTTCCTGAAAACCTTCTTAAAAAGACCAGACAGGCCATCAATGAATTTGAGGTGATGGTTGAAAGTTCTTCCACCAACAGGGCAACTTTTGATATGATGCTGTCAGGGCTTGCCACAGACGGAATTACAGAACGACAGGAAAACATAAGGAAGCAGGCATTTTTCGCAAACAGTTCTATCTGGGGAGTACAGTCGCAGGTTGCTTTCAAGGCATTCTTTCTTGCTCCATCTGAAAGCAGCGACAAAATTGATCTTGCCAATCTATCGGGCATGGTTGGTTTCCGAAGATTAAGACAGGTTGCCTGGCCTGTGTACCAGCGCAGAATATACGATGACCGAGGCTCTGCCTTCTCGCTTGCTTATGAGCCATACAGCGATCTTCCAGAATCCGCCGGTGGCCTTCCTCTATTTTCTGAGTTCTGCTCAAAACCTCTGCCCGAAATCAGCTGGAGACAGGGACGGGAAGGAATGTTCTATGAAATACAACCCGATCTTATTGGAAACGCAGGGGCCACCAGCCTTGTTTTCGGTGGAATTTCCCGTAGATCTGCCGCCCGTTATCGAGATGATAGCAACGACCGGGGAGGGCTGATATACGAGTTGTTCACCCCGGCTGAATTCGTGAATGTAGATATGTTTCTTCACCGTGACCTGCCCTACAAAATGCCTCCCTATGTCAGTATCTTCGACAGACTGAGCAGCCCACGCGGTTACAATCCCGATATGGACGAGAGAAGGCAGCTGCCCCTCTCATCCAGAGTTCTGTCTCTCGGAAATGGAATTTCCGGTTGTTCTACTCTGAAGATACCGGAATACCTGCCTATGCTTGAGCGGGTTATGAACAAGATAGGCTTCGATACAAACGAGTTCAAAGCCTACAGATTTTCTATGAAGTTTCCTCCTATTCCATCGGCCATAATCTTCCGCTTCAAACTGCCCGAACCTCCCGGCAACTAGAACAACCGGAAGGACGGGCAATTCCCTGTTAATAACAGCAACACTACTTTCTTAAAGAGATCAGCCTTCTTCTCTTCCCCTGTTTGTCTTCAAATCTGCGCGAGCTCTCCACACTGAACCCCTGCTGCTCAGCATCGGATTCAAATTTCTCATATCCGGTATACAGGTCGGCTTCTGCAGCAAACTTCCCATACGCTGCTTCAGTTTTCAGCTCCGGAACAACCGGATTTTCAGGAACCAGCAGAACAAATGCTCCTCCTTCTTTAAGCACCCGAAACGCCTCTCTGATCACAAGTGTTACCCCTGAGATTTCAGGCAAGGCCATAAGCATCATGGCAGTATCAATTACTTCGGTTTTAACCGGCAGGTTTCTAACATCACCGCCAATAGCTTCCGACCTTGATTCACTGCCGATGTGTTTGAATCTGTACTGTATGTTTCCCAGACATTTCAAGTCGCGCTCAACTGCCAGAATCTGCTTAACCTTTGTGTTCATAAAGGCCTGATGCGAAACGCCGAAGCCTCCTCCGGATGCAATGTCCAGAATGGAATCGGGTTCTGTTGAGGCAATTCTCTCCATGAAGATATTAAATTTATCTTCTTTATCCCCGGCCTTCCATGGAAAACGCAGAAGTCTTTCCCTGCGATTCCCGGCTTCTATCCATTTGCCGGATTCTCTGTATTTCATTTTTCCAACCACAGACCGGGAAATAGTCTTAAGTGTACCTGAAACCTCCGCATCAGTATGAGCTCTTTTCTGCACAAGCTTGATCGCTTCTTCCTCTCCGATGGAAAACAGTTCTTTCACAGACTGGTCGATGGTTCGGTAGTCTTCAATTCCCATGGCCTCACTTACAGGGGAAGTCCATTCATTTACGGCATTCTTCCACAGCAGAACTGGACGACCTGCGACAACGGGATATTCCAGCCCGCAGTTTCTGCAAACCAGAGTTCCGGATCTTATATCTCCCTTGTACTTTCCTCTTTCCTCCACAACAAGCTTCGACTGGCATCCCAGGCAACCCAGATACTGCAACACTGTTTTTCTCAAAGAAGGCCTCCTTCTGTTTAGAGCCACTACATCATGTTGTATACCAATATGTTACAGTCACCGTCAACCGTTGACAAACATCAGGTACACCTGTATACTGTAAATGGGGAGGTTGTTCTTCAACCCGCTTTTCTGCTAACGCAGGAACGGGGTTTACTGCTAACGCAGGAACGGGAAAACACCCCGTGTAGAAATTCAATCCACCAATGAACTTGCCTCTGCAATCATGTCGTTCCAGACGGAAGAACCTGTCATTTTACGTTACTGTATTCCCATTCGTTTCCACCATCCCGGCTGACCAGTCTGTATATTAATCTTCAATTCAGGGGCGGAGTGAAATGATTCAGTGGTAGCCTCCAATTTCTCCGATACAAGCGTTCTTGAATAGGTAGATACTGCTGTAGCATGGGTGGAGACTGTATACTCTTTCACTACACTTCCGTAGTGTTCTCCGTAAAAGTACCTGTAGTTTTCAAGGAAACACTTAATCTTCTTGTAGTTCTCATACAACCACAAAAATCCCTTGTAGGGTTTGCTTATAGAGACTAGTTGCAACGCCTTCACCTCTATTTTCCACTACAAAAGTATCCCCTATTGACACTATCTAATTTGTATGTTATTAAAAATTCACCCGTATGGCGCATTTTGCCCGGGTACAATATTGCTCCTGTGGTGATTTGCGCATTTCACAAGGAGGATGTTGATGAGTACCAACGGTGAAATCAAGGCGATGATCGATGATCGTCATCTGTCTCAATGGCACCTGATGATCGCTTCTCTTCTCGGCTCTCTGGCCAGTCAGGAGGGAATGTTTAATCAGGCCTTTCTGAACAGGATACTTAAGCATTCCATGGACGAATTCACTATTCCATACTTCGAAACCCTTTCCGACTACAAAGAAGCCTGCACCAAAGCCAGAGCGGGAGCAACAATGGTGGAAAAGCTCCGACCAATTGTCGGCTTCATTGACAATGTTTTTAACCTTGCCGGCGAGGTGGAAATAGTTGAGAAGGACGAAAACCATGCCATTATTCGCATTGTTTCTTCAGGATGCAGATTCTGTCCTATCGGTGTGGGAAAGGCCGAGCTCACCCCTGGCAGCACATTCTGCCCCTTCCCAACCATGATCGAAGAAACGGCAAACAACATGCTTGGCGAAAACATTGTTAGAACTGTTTTAACACGGGAAGGAACGCACACAAACATACTGAAGAAAGAGAACGGTAGCTGTCTTATAAGCTACGAAGCCAGGCGCGTTGAGCAGCCGGTTCTGGTATAGTATTTCCATGGGGAATGTCCGGGTTACTATAGTGCTGCAGAATGCAAATTCTTCACGCTTTCAGGAGGGGGCTTTTTATGCAGCATTCAACCGGGCTTTCAGAGATAGCAGAAGCGTACCAGAAAATAGAGATCAAGTACGAGAAGTACAACTGGGTTCTGTACACAACTGGGCTTGATCTGGGCGTAGAAAGCACTTACAGTCAAATAGTTAATCTTCTTAAAAACAAAAATCACTGGCTTGTTATTCAGACAGCGCTTGAAAAATGCCAGAATCCCCTTGGAAAACGCAAAGCACAAATCCTTGAAAATCTTTTTAAACCTTTCCATCAGTCTGAGCACATTTCCCGGCTTTCTGTGGAAATACAGAATCTGTCATCAAAACTCTCCTCTGTTCTGAACAAATTCCGTTACTCTGTTAACGGGCAGGAGATGACTTCTCCCGATATTGTTAAAATTCTCTCCACAAACCCCGACCGAAACCTGCGAAAAACTGCGTATCTCTCCCGCAATCAGATAAACCAACCGCTCGTGAACGCTGGTTTTCTTGACCTTGTTAACCTCAGAAAACAGCTTGCCTCGGAAATGGGAGCTTCCAGCTTCGTAGAGTACAGCCTGAAAGAACAAGAGCTGAGCCCTGATATGTTTTCATCCTGGCATGATGAACTGAGAGCTGTACTTCCTCTGATGCAGAAAACCAGAGCAGATATAGCATACAAACACACAGCAGAGCAGATTGTAAAACCCTGGGATGAAACCTTTATCGCCTCTTCCATCGCCCCGGAACTGAATGCCCCTGTGAATATGACTAGTTTTTTTATACCCCTGGAAAAACTCTTCAGCCTGTTCGGATTCAACACCTCAACAATGAACATTACCTACGATATTTTCCCCAGAAAAAACAAATCCGAGTGGGGATACAACTTCACCATTCAAAATGGAATTGATTCAAGAATACTGGCAAATGTGAAAGATTGTTTCTCTGAATTCGGCGTTCTGCTTCATGAAACAGGTCATGCTGTGCACAGCTTCTCTTTGAACCCTGAAGAAATCACCCTTAACCTGGGTATCAGCGGTATCGTGTGTGAAGGCATTGCAAATCTGTTCGGTTCTTTCAGAAGCAGAGAAGTGTTCTATTCCCATTTTTTTACTGAAAATATTGAAACTGCCCGTCAGCATTTTACTGAATTGAAGAGATGGACCAGAGCCTCGCAGCTGTACGCCCTGCAAAGAATCTTTTTCGACCACAGGCTGTACACCTCAAAACTCAGTAACCTTGATGATATCAACAACCTGTTCCGGGAAAATCAGCAGAGTCTGTTCGGAG
>CAZRXU010000017.1:0-14056 GCA_964604135.1 uncultured bacterium
AAAAATCCCTTATGGTTTTTGAGGCTTCTATCCACTCTGCAACTGCGTAAAGGCATGAGAGTTCCTTGACCCGTTCCTCTTTTTCCCAGTCATTTATCTTGCGAAGAGAATCAGCCTGTTTCCCGAAAATCAGATAGAAGCCACCTGTAACACTGCTTGTGTATGCAACTTTCATAGGAGTGGGAACCGAATCTGCAGTGCCGGTAGAAAAAACAGCCAGCACGCCACGGTCACCAAGACTGACTCTTTTCATGGCGTATCTGATGGATTCAATTGAATTGTCGTCGAGCAGATCGTTGAGATGCTTGCCGACAATATCAGCGTTTCTGGATGAACAGGCATACTTCATAAGCGGGCTGACATAGTGGATCATTTCGTTGTTATCCACCACAAGGAGAAAATCAAATGTGCTTTCTATGAGAGAATACAGATCATCAAGGGTTATCATAGTTCCCTCCTTTTTCAGATGGTGGTTTTGCAAAACATCCGTTGTAAATGCTACAATTATTGACTATCGTCAACTGGCATCGATAATTACAATTAACTGGTTCAGGCTGTTCCTGCAGATTACTCCAACCGGAACCGCATTGCTGTGCCAAATATCCAATACGAGGGATAGCATGTTACTCAGATATGGGGTTGAATAACTACAATATGTGATGTATAATAAATTAACTTCACGAGAGGGGTGATGTTTATGAGACACAAGCTATCTGTTCTGCTGGTTATGGTGTTCTTCGCTGGTTTCATTTCCTGCGATTTAACAACCTATCCTTTTACAACGGTGAGTGAAACTGCCGATGTAAGCTATTCTCTTGAATCCTCCGGAACTGTTGATGTCAAGGTTGAAAACAGTTTCATGGTGCAGGTTCGTACCCTGGTTTCGTCCGAGCAGCAGGAGGCAGGTTCCCACTCGGTAACCTGGGATCTTCTTGATGACACCGGAGAATACCCTGGGGATGGTCTGTACACAGTTGAGGTATCTCTAAACGGAGAGAGGGTTTTTGTGACCGTTCTGGAGGTGAAGAAACAATGACACTGCTTGCATCAATTCTGTCTTTTTTGGTTCTGCAGGGAAGTTCTTTCAGAATCGGATTTGCCTTCGACGGCAGCTTTCCATCCATGACCGATGAAAATGAATATGTGGATCTCCTGAATGAAGGCGGTCTCAGTATGGAGCTTGATCGCATGGCATGGACAGGGGGAATCGAAGCCCTTGGTGATGTTTCAAACAAGGTAAGGCTCAGAGGCGCTGTTACCACCAGCAACTACTACGGAACTTACAAGGAGAACTACGATCCATTGGGGTACGCTCTTATTGGAATCGCAACAGCAGGTCTTGCATTTCTTTTCGGCACACCCACAAATGATATTATTTCTCTTGCAGATGAATCTTTGAACATCGAGGCTGCTGCTTACTACAGAATAGTTAACAGCCCTGCTTTGTTCATAGGTGGTGGCCCTGCCGTTGCATTTGCTTCCAGAACCATCGATACACCGGAAACTTCATTGTCGCAAGATGCGGTTGGAATGGGTTTCAATGCAGGTATCAGGATAGATCAGGAATCAGGCGGTCGATTCCTGGGAGTTCCACTGCTGTTCGGGGCAGAAGCGGGGTATCGTTACTGCAATGTCAAGTTCGATGAGAAGAATACCAAAGACTTTTCTCTGGACTTTTCCGGACCCTATTTAAGAGTTGGTACATACATACATTTCTGATGCACATGGAAACCTCTGAGCCAGTGCTCACAACAGTGCAGGAAAATATTCTGTAGCCGGAGGTGTTAAAGTGTTGTACAGGTTAGTGTGTTTGCTTGCCGCTGTTGTTATGGTTGGAATATCGTGCCGGGAAGAGGGCGACACACAAGTCTGTTCACGCGGCAGCACAGATGAACCTGCTCGGGCGGCGTATATCCTTGCAGTTGTTGACTCGATCGGAGTAGAGCTTGGTGACTCCAACTATGTGTTTGGGGCAATAGCTGAAACCGACATCGGTCCGGATGGCAGTATCTATGTGCTTGACTATATGAAATGCACACTGTTCAGATACACATCAGGCGGAAAGTTTATACATCGTACAGGGAGGCGGGGCAGTGGCCCCGGGGAGCTTCTGGAGCCATATAACTTCTCAGTAATGGATGACGGCTCAATCAGTATCTGGGACAATCAGCTGGGTTGGACAAGGTATGATTCCCTTGGAGAGTGTATCAGTTCCGGAACGAGATTAGATCCCTGGCCCATGAGGTTCATCAGTCTGGATTCTGTATGTATTCTCGGTATGCTTAACAGAGTTAGCAGGGAAGACAACAACCTGATAGCAGAAAAGCTGATCTGCAGGTGGAATGCCGATTTCCCTAATTCTGTGGAAACAGAGTACCTTGCCCGGGATTATTCCATTGATATATCAGGCAGTCAATTGAACTGGAATGATCTTGTGGAAATTGATTTCTTTCCAATGCTGTTCTGCGCCGGAGACGAGTTTGTGTGCGTTGCACCTGATCCACGCAGGCTGCCGATGCTTGTTCTGTTTCACGAGGATGGTTCAGTAATAGACACACTGATGCTGCCCTACACTGAAGTTTTAAGAACCGAAGAGGAACTGCTGATCCAA
Organism: uncultured bacterium; assembly: GCA_964604135.1. Classification (GTDB taxonomy): domain Bacteria; phylum Fermentibacterota; class Fermentibacteria; order Fermentibacterales; family JCC-6; genus Sabulitectum. Next base: position 2,612 of record CAZRXU010000017.1, read on the forward strand.
AAACAGTATGTTGAAGAGCGTTTTTCCGCAATGTCCAGCCACGCTAAAAGCATTAACTGGGAGCCGTTTCCTGCCAAACCAATGATTACTTGTTTGGGTGTAGACAGCTTAAATCGGATATGGATACAGAGAGGGTTTGAACAGAATCCAACATTTGATCTGTACAACACCAGCGGCGAACTGCTGGCTACGGCAGTTCTTCCTGGCAGAAACAATACGGAACACTGGAAATTCAGCGTTACCGGAAACGGGATTCTGGCAGTTCCAGAGAACCCGGAGAGTTACTACGAGGTTTACACTATCCGCTGTAACGAGTGACTGGTTTGTTTGCAGGGTAAACAGTTTTGATAATACAACAGCACCTGCCGAAGGGCAGGTGCTGCTGCGTATTGTATCTCTCTTTAGAGGACCCGGAACCTTTCTGTTCCAACTTCCCTTATGTCTTTCCGGTACTGCTGACCGTGGGTAAGAGGTGGCAGTATGGCAGATGCCTTTGCGTCTGGAGCAACGGGAACAAGAGTTCCTGTGCCGTTCCAGTTCCGCTGTTCTCCTGTGTTCCAGTAGAACCTGACCATATCTCCCAGTTTCTCTCTTGCCAGTTCATCTGGAGACATGCCTGCTTCAATGCCGAAAGCTTCAGCAAGAGACTCCAGAACCTCCGTGCCGGTTCTGCCGAAGGCAGGTTCGACCGCACCGTTGTAGCACACAACATTTCCTTCGTAGTTACACCTTGTACCGGGGGTTTCCAGGTAGGTAGAGCCGGGAAGTGTAACATTGGCGGCCATGGTTGTTTCGGTTGCAGTCCAGTCCATTGCGGCGAGGAACTGGCAGTTGTGGAACCATGAGCCGGTTTTGGCAAAGTCAAGCGGATTTTCACCTATGATGAAGGCTGCTCTGAGCTCGCCACTTTCCAGAATTGCCCGTAGCTCCTGGCTAGTTTTCGCGCCTGGAAGGGCATTCCCGTTAACCGGAACACGACCTGGGAGGAAAGCAGGGTCTGCCCCCATAACCTCCAGCCCTGCTGTGTTGGCAATCAACCTGGGTAGCAGCAGGTCTGTGGCTTTATCAGCTTTTCTGAGCATCAGTGCAAGGTCGGCAAAAATCTCTATATCCGCAGGTGATGCATCCTGGGGGCGGTCGGTACTGTGAACAATAACTATTTTTTCGGCATTGCTGATCAGCTTAACTGCAGAGGATATGTCTTCCATTTCAACACCGGCTTTTGCAGCGCTGGTGTCAACTGAAACAGAGCGGTTTTTAAGGAACTCATCTCTTCCATCAATGCTGTCAGGCGAAATGATACCTTCGTCCATTAATTCCTGCATCACAGCATTCCAGAAGAATGATGCCCTTCCGCGCATGGGGTCAACTGCAAGAGTTGCCAGGTGCTGATCAGAGTTGGTAAGAGTAGAGTTGGCCACTATCAGTTTTGCTCCACTCTTCACCCTTTGAATAACATCTACGGCAAGAATCAGATGATCGTCTTCCAGTGCTGTGTTGTTGCAGATTATCAGATCGGCACCTGTAAGGCAATTTTTGTCTGATGTGGATGCGGTAAATCCAAGCGCTTTGTCAAGCACCGCAGATCTTCCACCGCTGCCAATGATTGCCAGAGAACCGATATTGTTGGTGCCAATGCCTTTCCTGGCAATTTCCGAAGCCAGAAGGAACTCTTCATTGGTGAGTTCCGGAGAGACGAAAACGGCGACTTTGTCTGCGCCGTGTTGTTCTGCCGCTTTTCGCATCTCGCTTACGATTGCCTGGCTGGCATCTTTCAGAGGTACAGTATTGAATGAGCTTCCATCTCTTACAACGCAGCTCTTCAGCCTGTCCTGCTTGATGAACAGCTCATTGCCGAACCTTCCGTACCGGCACAGGTAGTCTCCCGACTTACCGCTTGAACTGATGAAGTAACTCTGGTCGCCAAAGTTCTTCACAGTTATCTCGCAGCCGATAGAGCAGAAGCCGCAGTGGGTTTGTATATCCTCAGTTGCAAGGCATGCTCTGCCGCTGAACGGGTACTTCATTGTAAGAGCACCAGTGGGGCATGCGTCTACACAGTTACCGCAGCTAATGCAGCTAGTGTCTACCAGCGGGTCGTTCATTGCAGGGCGCATCTCAGTCTTGAAGCCTCTTCCCACAAGACCCAGAGCAGGTATGGGAAGAACTCTTTCGCATGTTCTGATACACCTGGCGCACAGAATGCACTTGTTCGGGTCGTAGACCAGGTACGGGTGTCTGTCGTCAACTTTGTGTTTGCGGACATGACCCTTGAACTCATTCATATCCACGCCGTACTCTTCTCCATAAAGCCTCAGATCGCAGTCATCGTACCTGACGCACCCGCATGAGAGACACCTGTCTGCTTCGTGCTCATTGTCTTCAGCATCGAACCCTGTGGCGACCTCCTGGAAGCTGTTTCGTCTTTCATCAACTTCTATGGTATGCAGTTCATGTCTGGTTGATTCCTTGATTTCCCCAAGTTCTGTTTTCCCCGGTTTCTGCCAGAAATCCTTGTGAACAACAAACGGTTCAGTTCTCAGACTCTCGCCAGCAAGCCATGCGGCGATGGATGCAGCCGCTCTCTGGCCATCTCTGATTGCATCGATAGCAACAGTAGGCCCGTCATCGGCAGCGTCACCTCCTGCGAATATTCCCTCGATGTTTGTCTGCATGGTTCTGGTGTTTACCACATAGGTGTTCCACCGGGTAAGTTCAACCTCGCCGGTTTCGATCTCTGTAAGCCCCTGCAAAGAGGTATTCTGCCCGATTGCGGAAATAACAAGATTGCACGGCAGTTCGAATTCCGAACCTTCAAGGGGAACAGGGCGTCTTCTTCCTGAAGCATCAGGCTCTCCAAGTTTCATACGCTGACACCTCAGGGCTTTCAGCTTGCCGTTCTCCCGTACAATACCAACAGGTGCGGCGAGTTCCATAAGTTCAACACCCTCTTCAAGAAGGTCAACTATCTCCATCTTGTCTGCCGGCATCTCTGCTCTGGTTCTTCTGTAAAGAACTATTACCTTGTCGGCTTTCAGCCTCCACGAGGTTCTGGCAGCGTCCATGGCGGTGTTGCCGCCTCCAACCACCACAACTGTTCCACTTACAGGTTCCCGGCTGTCTGTTTTTTCAGGCAGAAAATCGGCACCTGTAACAACGCCGTCTGTGTCAAATTCACCTTCAACACGCATTGCCTTGCCTGCCCAGGCCCCGGCAGCTATGAAAACGGCATTGTGTTTTTTCCTGAGGTCGGCAAGGGATACATCTGTTCCAATTCTAACGCCGCAGTGAATTTCCGCACCGGTTTTTTTGATGTACTCAACTTCTTTGTCAAGAACTTCGTCGGGAAGTCTGTACTCCGGAATACCGTACCGCAGCATTCCGCCGGTTCTTTCCTTTGCTTCGTAGATAACCGGTTTTATGCCGAGTTTTCCAAGGAACCATGCGGCTGTGAGCCCCGAGGGGCCTGAACCGACTATTCCAACGGATTTTCCGGTAGGGGGAAGGCATTCCGGTTCAGTGGTATAGGCATTTTCAGAGTCTGTAAGGTAGCGCTTGATGTTGTTGATAGCCACAGGAGTGTCTACATCAATTCTTCTGCATACATCTTCGCATCTTCGAACACACACTCTTGCGCAAACTGCAGGAAGGGGGTTTTTCTCGCGAATGAGATCAACTGCCTGCCTGGGGTTGCCCATGGCAGAGAGGGCAATGTACCCCTGAACATCCACATTTGCAGGGCATCCTTCTGTACACGGGGAAACACAGTCGGCATAGTGGTTGGAGAGAAGAAGTTCCAGCGCTGTTTTTCTTGAGTCAAGAACCCTCTGGTTCCTGGTTTCAACTTCCATATCCGGGGCAATTGCCGTTGCGCACGATGGAACAAGGTTTCTTCTGCCCTTTACCTCAACAACACAAACAAAACAGGAGCCATAGGGTTCCAGTTCCGGTGAGTGGCACAGGGTTGGAATATCGTCCAGATCGTTTTCTCTTACTACTTCCAGGATTGTTTTTCCGGGAGCAGCCTCTATTTCCTGTCCGTTGATTTTTAGTTTTATCATATCCATTGCTGCCCTACCGTTTCACAACTGCGTTGAAATTACAGCTTGTTATGCACTTGCCACACTTGACACATTTATCCTGGTCAATTGTGTGAACTTCTCTGGCTTTCCCTGTGATGGCATCTACAGGGCAGTTTTTTGCACACAGAGTGCATCCCACACACTTATCGGGAAGTATGTAAAAGTCTACAAGAGCTTCGCACTCCCCTGCGGGGCACTTCTTGTTCTCTATGTGTGCTTTGTATTCATCAAGATAGTACCGCAGTGTTGTCTGAACAGGGTTGGGTGCTGTCTGCCCCAGCCCGCACAAGCTTGCCTCTTTTATCTGAATCGACAGTTTTTCCAGTTTTGGAATGTCTTCCGGAACTCCCTCTCCCTTTGTTATTCGCTCGAGGATCTCAAGCATTCTTAAGGTTCCGATGCGGCAGAATGTGCACTTGCCGCAGGATTCGCTCTGGGTGAAGTTAAGGAAAAACCTTGCAATTTCAACCATGCATGTTCCCTGATCCATCACAACCATGCCGCCGGAACCCATTATTGCGCCGGTGGCTGGAATCGATTCGAAGTCTACAGGTGTGTGCTTCAGGCTGGCCGGTATACAACCACCTGACGGGCCGCCCATCTGCACAGCCTTGAACACACCGCCATTCTTTATGCCGCCGCCAATGTTGAACACAAGCTGCTCGATTGTTGTGCCCATCGGTACTTCAGCAAGCCCGCCGTTAACAACTTTTCCAGCCAGGGCAAACACTTTAGTGCCAGGGCTTTTTTCTGTACCAATCGAAGAGTAGGCAGATGCTCCGTTGCTGATAATCCAGGGAACATTGGCAAATGTTTCTACATTGTTGTTGTTTGTTGGCTTCTGCCACAGCCCTTTTTCAGCCGGGAATGGAGGGCGGATTCTGGGCATCCCGCGTTCACCCTCGATAGAGGCGAACAGGGCTGTTTCCTCGCCGCAGACAAAAGCTCCGGCTCCCTGTTTGATTTTGAGGTCGAAGTTAACTCCGGAGTTCATGATGTTGTTTCCCAGGTAACCCCTGTCTCTGGCTGCAGAAATAGCTTTTTCCAGCCTGGCGATTGCAAGGGGGTATTCTGCGCGGCAGTATATGTATCCGAATTCTGCGCCAATTGCCTTCCCGCATATAATCATGCCTTCAAGAACTGCGTGGGGGTCACCTTCAAGAACGGAACGATCCATGAAAGCTCCCGGATCACCTTCGTCGGCGTTGCACACCACATACTTTGTGCTTCCGCTGTTGGAGGCAGCAAAAGACCACTTGAGTCCGGTTGGAAAGCCTGCTCCCCCTCTTCCACGGAGCCCGGAGTCTTTCATGGTTTGAATAATTTCTTCAGAGGACATATCGGTAAGTGCCTTTTTAAGCCCCCCGTATCCGCCTGCCTCTTCGTAGTCGGAAATAGATTCGGGGTTTATCATTCCGCAGTTACGAAGAACTATTCTCTCCTGCAGATCCAGGAAGTATGATTCCGAGCCAAAAGTTGTGCCTTCATCGTTTACTCCGTAGATAACCCTTTCATCTTCGATCCTTCTGCCATTCAGTACATGCTCGTTGAAGATCTCTTCCACCGATTCAGCGGAAACATCACCGTAGATGGTTCGGCCTTTCTCATCGCGTATTTCCACCAGAGGTTCCCGGAAACACATACCGATACATCCGGTTATAGACAGCTCACATCTGTCAGGATAGGACTCCGACAGGTTTTTTAACTTGTCGAAAACAGGTTGGGCACCGGCAGAAAGACCGCATGTGCCCATTCCAACAATAATCTTCTTCATCTATATGCTCCTAGAAATTCCATGTAGAGTCATCAGGAAACACCAGCAGTGTTCTCATTATCCGTTCTTCTGCGGTAGTCTTTGATAATCTTTCTTACGGAGGCAGGGGTGAGCCTTCCGTGGGTGTCGTCGTTGATCATCATTACAGGAGCGAGAGAGCAGCAGCCAATACAGGCTACTGTAAGAAATGTAAACATACCGTCTTCCGATGTGTCTCCAACTTCCACTCCAAGTTCATCTTCCAGAGTGTCTATTATTGCTTTGGCTCCGGAAACATGACATGCCGTTCCAGCGCACGCTCTTATAACATACTTTCCCATGGGTTGCAGCCTGAACTGACTGTAAAAAGTAATAACCCCGTAAACATCAGATTCAGGTATTGCTGTAACTCCTGATATGTAAGTAATAGCCCGTCTGGGTATATATCCAAAGTGTTCCTGGGCAGACTGCAGCAACGGTATGAGCTCACCTGGTGCGCCGTCATACTTCCAGAGTCTGTAGTTGAAACTTTCCTTCTTCGCTGCCGTTTCCATCACTCCCTTCGTAATCATCGCCGGAACCCGGGGAAGGGTTTCTTCTCCCGGGATAGCGATGAAAGAGCATTAACTGTGAGATGATTCAGTCGTCTATAAGTTTTATTACACGGGCTTCCCGAACCCGGAGTACACCTTCTATCTGACTGAGTTTTTCGATGATTCGAGGCGTTTTACCAACAGCACCCTGACCTGTAATCATACCGACAAGCTTGGTTCCGTTATCGATAACATCGCAGACTACAACCTCATCGATAAAGAACACTGTGGTAAATATCTGCTGAACGGAATCCGGATCAATGTCTACAATGATGTAGCTCATGGAGCCGGGTTGCCTTCTGCCCCCCGGGCGCGTTTCCTGTTGTATTGCTTTCTGATAGGTGTCCATAAACTGGTCAACATCCCGGTCAAGCTTCGGTCGTTCCACCTGCGACACCGATAATACCTGAATTCCACCGATAGCCTTTACCGCATCAAACACTTTTTCGATTCCGTCAGTTGATTCGGCCTGCGCAAGAAGAATAACATCAAAGTCTCCCCGTACGGCATCGCATGACTGGATTCCCGGAAGAGAGTAGAGTTTGTCGAATATCTCCATGCTATTTTCCGAGTCTGTTATTTTTACGGTGAGGTATGCACTTACCGATTCACGCATTCCGTCATCAGCGGTTTCAATTGCAGAATCAGTGGCTGTTTTTCCCGGTGTAAGCTCCTCCAGAGCCTCTACCAGATCAGGTATTTCAAAGGGTTTGTTCAGAAAACCGGTGTTGTTTTCCGAGAGGGCAGTCATCATCAGTCTTTCGTCTCCGAAGCCGGTAATAACCAGAACAGGCAAATCCGGATACTGATTCTTGATAACTTTCAGAATTTTAAGGCCGTCGATATCAGGCATGAATATGTCGGTAATCAGGTAGTCATAAGCCAGCCCTTTGATTCTGGACTGGTTAAGCTCGTGTATTGCAGAGATTCCGTCGGGGCATGTTACCACAGAATAATCTTCCTGTGTGAGACCGAAGGTGAGATTCCTGCGAATCTCAGCCTCATCGTCTATTATCAAAACTCGGCCCTTCAATGGTTTCCTCCTCTGTTGTAATGAAAGATACAGGCCGGCAGAATTGCTTCCTCCAGCATCAATAACGCTATTCTAATCAACGCACTTCCGCCCTGCACAGTTCAAGACCGTCTTGAAGATCAGACCAGCGTCCTGAAGACAGATACAGGTTCATTGCTCGGGCAGCACGTCTGCCGTGACCCATTGCAAGAATTACAGTGGCAGCGCCAAGAACGATATCTCCTCCAGCAAAAACACCACGGACAGATGTTTGCCCTGTTACCTCATTTACTACAATCCCCCCCCAGTTTGTTACTTCCAGTTTTGGGAAAGAGGCAGGAACAAGAGGGTTGGGGCTGTTGCCGATTGCAACAATAACAACATCCGCATCCATTATGTATTCCGAGCCCTCAACTGCTATAGGGCGCCTCCTGCCTGACGCATCGGGTTTTCCAAGCTCCATCCTGATCAGTTCTGCACCGGTGATCCATCCATTTTCATTTCCAATCAGCTTTACGGGATTGTTCAGCAGGTGAAACTCGACACCCTCCTGTTTTGCATGGTGAATTTCTTCAAGCCTGGCCGGCATCTGCTCTTCCGCACGCCTGTAGACGATTATTGACCTTTTCGCACCCATGCGAAGAGCGGTTCTTGCGCAGTCCATGGCTACATTGCCACCTCCAACAGTTATTACGGTTTTTCCGGAAGCTATGGGAGTATCTGACTGCGGGAAATTATATGCCTTCATCAGGTTGGCCCGTGTAAGGTATTCATTGGCGGAAAGCACGCCCAGAAGGTTTTCTCCCTCTATCCTCATGAATCTGGGGAGCCCTGCTCCCGTTCCGATGTACACGGCATCATTTTCTTCAACTATATTTTCAACAGGAGCGGTCTTTCCTACAATGAAGTTGTATCTAAACTTAACTCCCAGTTGTTCCAGATAGTCAACCTCTGTCTGAACTATTGCTTTGGGCAGACGGAACTCGGGAATCCCATACACAAGAACACCACCGGCTTTGTGGAAAGCTTCATAAACAGTTACATCGTGACCGTACTTGATAAGGTCTCCGGCCACTGTGAGGCCTGACGGCCCTCCTCCGATGATAGCCACTTTTTTACCGGTTTTTCTTACATCCGGAGGTGTTGCAGGCTCTCCCTGTTTTCTGTCCCAGTCTGCCAGGAACATCTCAAGCTTGCCTATCATTACAGCTTTGCACGGATCTTTTTTTGCCTTCCCAACAACACAGACTGCCTGGCACTGCTCTTCCTGCGGGCAAACCCTTCCGCACACTGCTGGAAGCAGATTCTTCTGCTTCAGAACGCGAACACCTTCTCTGAAGTCGCCCTGTTCTATTGCCCTTATAAACCCGGGAATGTCTATGCCAACCGGACACCCTTCCATACAGAACGGTGTTTTGCACTGCAGGCATCTCTGTGCTTCAACAACTGCCATTTCCGGAGTGTAACCAAGTGGAACCTCTTCCACGTTGTGAACTCTTTTTTCAGGATCCTGTTCGGGCATGGGGGTTGGCGGGATTTTCAGCCTTTCTGCCGGTTTCACCTGATACCTCCCTTCAGTGAAGCTTCCAGTCTGCAGCCGGTTTCACCGGAGTAATGGTCAAGTGATACTTTTTCCTGACTTTTATACATGCCGAGACGGGCAATCATTTCATCAAAATCAACCAGGTGCCCGTCGAACTCCGGGCCGTCCACGCAGGCGAATTTGGTTTTGCCGCCTACTGTAACCCTGCATCCACCGCACATTCCAGTTCCGTCTACCATTATGGGGTTCAAACTCACTATTGTGGGGATCTCAAGTTTTTTGGTGAGCAGGCAGACGAATTTCATCATAATGGGAGGGCCCATGCAGATACACTGATCATATTTTTCTCCACTCTCGACCAGTTCATTGATTGCATCTGTAACGAGACCCTTTTTCCCCTTTGTTCCATCATCTGTGGTGATTATCATGCGGTCGCTGACTGCCGCCATTCTCTTTTCCAGTATAAGAAGGTTTTCAGACCTGGCACCAAGAATGGATGTTACTTTGTTCTCTGCATCTTTCATAGCTTTTGCCACAGGGTAGAGAGGGGCAGTTCCTATGCCGCCGCCTACACACAGCACATGCCCGACCTTTTCGATATGGGTGGGTTTGCCCAGGGGGCCGGCTATATCGGGTATGGAATCGCCAACTTCCATCTGTGCAAGTTTCAAAGTAGTTTTACCCACCGACTGTATTATCAGAGTAATTGTGCCCTCATCGCGATCTACATCGGCAATGGTGATGGGAATTCTCTCGCCTTCTTCGCTGATTCGAATAAGAACAAACTGCCCCGGTTCTCTGTAGGCTGCCACATCCGGTGCCTGCAGTCGGTAAAGTGTGATGTCTGGGCCAAGGTGTTCTTTGTACAGAATTTTGTGCATGTTTTTCTCCGATTGAAGGAATGTACAAATAGTCAAAGCCAGGGACAAAGCTGAGAATCATAACACTCACGGTATCACCGGGGTTTGCACTGTAATCTGACTGGAACAACAACACGCTGGTTTGTGGAGACCACACACCGCTGTATAACTACAGACAAGTTCCCGGAAAACAGCATGGGGCACAATATGTCAGAATGTTGTTCCGGTCAAGTATCTTGAAACCTGAAACCAATGCAACAATTTTGCTTTTTGCAGCAAGGCACCGGCTTCGTCGCCGGTGCCCTGCATTGCAGTTTATAACCTTCCCGTTCAGTCAAGCAGGAATTCTTCAGAATCCGTATAGGGAACCTGTCTTCTTCCGGTAAGGGAGATAATTTTCCCAACCAGAAGCCCGGAAATCAGAGAAAAGACAACTGTAATAACAATGCCCTTGATCTGATTTGATTTGCTTATTCCGTTAACAGCGAACAGGGCCACAAGCCCGCCGAAAAGACCCGGCAGACCGTGAAGATTCAGCACACCGCAGGTGTCAATCTTCTTAATTTGTTTTTGAAGGCGTTCCTGAATAGCAGCGAAACCAACGGTTGAGAGAATACCGGCAAGTATACCTATTACAAACGCGTATACAGGCGGCACTTTATCGCAGGTGGAACCGATGGCTACACCGCCTGCAAGAGCTGCGTTGGCTATGTCAGCGGCAGATATTTTCCCACGGAGTTTAACGGTAACAAAGTAGGTGGCAATGGTAGATCCAGACAGGGCCAGTATAACGTTGATAACTGTCATGGGAATGTTTTCCACGGCAACGAGAGCTGCGCAGAAAGACGGCCAGAACACCCACAGAACCATACTTCCAAGCAGCGAGAAACGGTCGCTTACAGCGTCTGCCTCGATTGGTGCGGAAAACTCTTTCTTTGTTGTCAGGGAAAAGGCTGCAGCCAGACCGAAAAGTGCGCCGAAAGCATGAATCACTATTGAGCCGCCTGTATCAACAAAACTGCCGGCTGTTACAAGACCAAGGCCACCTTCCAGAAGTATCCATTCGTTGAAGGCATAGAAAGGTACAAACAGCAGACCAAGCAGTATGTACTGCCACATTTTCAGCCTTCCCAGAACGGCTCCTGTGGTGATAAGAAGGCTGGCTGCGGCAAACTCCGCAAGAATAAGGCTGTCTATAGGGGAAGCTATACCACCCAGTATACCATAGCTGTTCTTCAGAAGGTACAACGGTATTGAAACACTTACAAGAAGAAAGGTGGCTGTAAGTGCTGAACGGCCGTACTTCTTAACGAAAACCATGAGAAACCCAAAACCGAGAAGAAGCATGGCCATGATGTGGATTGCCCGGAAATACTTCATTACTTCCAGAAGTGGCAGTAATTCATTGTTCATTTTTTCTCCCAAAGAGTTTTGTTTTGTTTAGGAGCCTGACCGAAAATACAACATCGGCATTAGACACCACACGAACGGCTGTAAAACACGCCAATCATCGTTAAATAGCACTGCTCTCCGTGCTTCCGCTCGGGACGCTCTCGCTATCACTCAAGTTGCTCTCCGTGCTTCCGCTCGGGACGCTCTCGC
>CAZRXU010000017.1:14156-32962 GCA_964604135.1 uncultured bacterium
CTGGAATACAAAAAGAGAACGCGCCACAATATCCCGGAAAGAAGCTGCGGTCAAGTAGCGCAACCGGGCATGAAACAGTTTTACAATTCTACTCCCAGCATATATCAGAGTTTGTTATCACTGCCTTCCATGGTCCATCGGGAACGCTGTCCGGTTCCACGAATCTCCAGCCGACATGGTCTAGACCCGAAAGACCGAGATAGTCCCGCACAGCCGGAGACACATCGAGACCGGCACCGTCGTTTACAGAATTCGCAGGAGAAGCATTCCCGAAAACATATGGGAAGTCATCTTCGCCGTAAGGACCAGCATCTTCCCACTGTGCAAAGGCGGTTTTACCGTTCCATTCAATCATTATCCACCTGTTTTTGCACATAGACTCAAGCGGTTCCCACGCAGATTCACCTGCCCAGTACACAACATCAAATGCAGAGTCTTTTCTGTTCCCGTCATCATCAAAATCACTGTAGGGCAGCGCAAAGTAAAACGGGTTTTCGAGAGGTGTAAACTCTGCAGGGAAATATCCGTTTCTGTTGTCGGGGTCATCAATGCCGCCGTAGTGGTCAATCCAGCTGTCATCCCATGTACTCTGCAGGTTGGGAATGTAACCGTTCTCTTCGTTCCCCTCTTCACCAATCCAGAATACAGTTACAGAGATGTCTTCGTGAACGATACAACCGTTATCTCCGGATGGTCCTGTAGCTCCGCTGTTTCCGCATGCGGACAACATCAACACAACGGCAGTTGCGGTTATTGTGGCTACAAAAAGTTTGAAACAAATACCCCCATATTCCGACTGGATTCAATTACAGTTCCAGACAAGTATAATCCATATGTCACTGAAGGTAACAGGGAGAGGGGTACTGAATGAAAATGATTGCTGTTTGCGGGCTGGACTGTGCTTCATGTCCGGCAAGGCTGGCGCACTTAAACGATGACGATGTTCTCAGGAAGAAAACTGCAGCGGAATGGTCTGCTCTTTTCGGGGCGGATATTAAGCCGGAAGACATGAACTGTACCGGATGTACGGAGGAGGGAATCAAGTTTCCCCATTGCGAGAACACCTGTTTCATGAGAAAGTGCGCCATGGAAAAGGAGCTTGATAACTGTGCTTCGTGCACTGACTTCCCGTGTAATCAGTTGTCAGAGCTTTTTACGCATGCTCCGGAAGCAGAGGAGAATCTCAGGTCTTTTCGCATTTGACTTGACAATTTCAGTTTTGCTACAATAATGCTACTATGAATTTACTACTTCTTTTGGCGGCGTTGTGTAGTATTTCGGTTGAAAAAACTGATTGTGCTCCTGTGATCGACGGAATGATAAGCGATCAGTGCTGGCAGGAATCAGTTTCGTTCGGCGGGGAGTTTACAGCTTTCCGTCCAAGAACCGACGTTCCTCTCTCTCAGTTGACGGACATCAAAATTACCTACGATAACCAGAACTTGTATGTCTGCGCTTTTATGCATGACGACGATCCATCCAGAATAATACATCAAGTTGGTGCAAGGGATGATGACCTGCCTGTAGACAGGTTCTATGTCTTTCTCGATACATTTGGTGATGATGCCAACTGTTTTGCTTTTGTAGTTACAGTTGACGGTGTTCAGCTCGACTTCAGAGTAACTGAAGTCGCAGGGTACGATATGAACTGGGATGCAGTATGGAGTTCGGCAGCGGCGATGTGTGATTCCGGATGGACTGCAGAAATAGCTATTCCGTTTTCTGTTCTCAGGTACTCATCAGAGGAAGAACAGACCTGGGGTGTTAACTTTGCCAGAAGAATTTCCTACAGCAACGAAGCGGGGTATCTTTTCAGGATGAAAGAACGGGGAAGCATAGATGTTTCCTGTTTTACTGATCTTACCGGTCTGTGCAATCTTCCGGCGAAGCACAGGGTGGAGATTCGCCCATTTGCCGCCGGGCGCCTGCAGTTCACCGGAGGGGAAGACTTGTTCGACAGTTCGTGGGGGAGTGCCGGGGTAGACCTGAAAGTGCCCATTACCATGCAGGCAGTGCTCGATCTTACTGTTCTGCCCGATTTCGGTCAAATAGAATCGGATGCCGACCAGGGCAATATTTCGCACTGGGCTCCATGGCTTCGAGAGAAAAGACCTTTCTTCATGGAGGGCACAGAGATTTTCGAAATGCCCTTCAACATGTTTTACTCTAGAAGCATTGGATCGGTAGCCAGGAACAGAGAATTGATTCCAATCCTGGGAGGGGCCAAGGTTACAGGCACATCTGGTAAGCTTCGTTACGGTTTTCTGGAAGTTGTTACAGACAGAGTCTGGCAGGGCGATTCTGTTCTGGTTGAACCTTCAACTTCCTACGGAATTGGTTCTCTGCTTGAGGAATTCAGTCCCGGTAACTGGATGAAGGTTTCTGCAACCAGCGTAGATGCTCCAGGTCAGGGTGGCGGCGAGTATGTGTTCGGACGATCTGCGGCTTTCAGCGGAATGGCAACCGTAAAGGAATATTTTGAGTTTGAGGGAGAACTTGGTTTTACATGGAACAGATTTCAGGAAGAGTCTGAAAATGCTGCTTTCCGTGTTGAAGCCGGATACAACAGGGAATACTACAATGTGGGCATTTCAGCGCGTAAGTCAGGCGACAATTTCAATCCTTCGTTTATGGGTTACATGCAGGGCAACGGAGTTACCTCGTATTCGTTCCATACAAATATATCCCGCGATTTTGATTCAGGCTTCATGAACGGTGTGTGGCTGGGGCTGGCTTCCAGCTACAGTGTGGATTCGTCCCGCAGAAACGCTGGAAGCGGAGCTAATATGTGGCTTGGAGGATCTACTGTAAGCAGGTATCACATGAACTGCTGGGCCAATTACACGGATCGTTCGTTTGACAGATACGAGGGGCCAGAAGGAAGATGGTACAATGGGGGTTTTTCCGGCGGAGTTTCCGTGTCTACCGATTTCAGAAAACCTGTAGCATGCTGGGTAAGTGCCAATCGCAATGTTTATCTCGATTCATGGACGAGAATGTTTTCCACAGGGCTTACCATAAAGCCTGCACCGGCTCTATCTTTCGAAGTTCGGCCATCCATGCGAATACAGAAACCGGCGACAAGTTTTAACTGGCAGGAGCGTGTGTGGGAGAGAGCTTCTTCCAACTGGAAATCTCTCAGGGTTTCGGCTTCCTATATGATAACACCGCTGATGAGAATCAGGCTCAACGGACAGATGTCGCGATTTGAGAGAATATGGGATACTGAAGCTTCGTCAGGTGTAAGTGATAACATCTGGGTTAATCTCCTGTACAGCTGGGAATACCTTCCAGGCAGCTGGTTCCATTTTCTCGTAGGTGAAGTCAGTGAAAATGAAGAAGATCCGGAGTTTACAGTTTATGCAAAGGTTTCCCGGTTCTTCTAATCCCCAGGTGAAACAGCCTTAGCCTGTCAGTATTGCCCCTTTTCCTGTTCTTCCGTCTACCACAATTTTCATGGGTTTATTTGAGGATACATGTCGAATGTATTGTGTCTCATAAACTGTCTTCATGGTTTCCAAACGATTCCAGTTGATGATTGAACCTCTTCTGTTGTATGGCACAGTGAAGTAAACCACCCCAAGCGAAGTCATATTCTGAAAGAAATGAGAACCCTGCGAAGGATCAATATTCATGTTTTTCTGGCCAGCTTCAACGATTACCTTTGCTCCACTGATCTGATTCCACGTTACTGGAATACCCAGCCAGGGGTCAGATGATCCCCACCTTCCAGGGCCAATAAGAATAAAATTTCTGCCTGCGTCACTCAGTGTTTTGTTTACAGCTTCAACTTCCTCAGCTACTTCCTTGGTTTTTGCTGCTGTGAAACTGTCAGGTTTTATGTAAACCACATCTGTGATGTTTCTTATGCTGCCGTTACCCAGAGCGGTATCTGTTGTGCACAGCAGGTTGTCATCGTTAAGAGCTTCCAGATCAATGTTTACAAGATCGTTGTTTACAACCATTGGTCTGATCTGAAGAAGACTGAAACGGGCAGGCAGAGCCCGCTTTCTGCCAAGAGTTACAGCAAATTCAATCTCCACTGAACAGCCCATTGCTTTTTCTCCCATCTTCAGAAGAAAGTTGCTTATGTCAGCAAGCGGGAACACTTTGTTTTTCAGTATGTGTGCAAAGCTTACAACCCTTGGACCAGGTGTTGTGATACCGTCCATTACCCTGTCGTTGGGTACATCGTAAGTTGAACCCAGAAACTCTAGGGTTCCGTCTTTTTCAGAAGTTGCAAGATTCCGGGATGTTACGAACTGGTCTTCTTCAAGTTTTGAACCCCATGAATTTTTGTCCAGTTGAACGGAATAGAACTGTTTCTGGGAATTGTTCATCATGTCTTTTATCGTACCGAACTGCGGGAATACCCTTGGAAAGTCTGGTGTAAACCTGAGAGACACTCCTCCGTCTACAATGGTTTTTCCCAGACCAAGGGCAACATTCACAACACCATCTTCAGGCTTTGCTGAACCCACAGGGTAGAAATTGTAAGATCTGCCAACACCGGAGAAATGCGGGTAGAACAGATTTTCGTATTGTCTGCCTGCCACTGGCTGAAGAAGCACCGCCATTTTTTCTTCTTCAACTCGGTGGCCGGTTGCCTTGATGTAAGATTTGGCGGACTGTATAAATGTTGAAGCGTAAACAAATTTTATTGCACTGGAGAGTTGCTTGAATCTTACAGTCAGGTTCCTAGAATTGTTTGGAAGCATCTTGGTGGCGTAAATTCCGGCAAACGGCTGGTATATAGCATCTTCCAGCAGGCTTGATGAGCGAACAGCCAGTGGTGTTGTAACAGTTTTAACGTAGTCTCTCAGGTCTCCAAGAATAGTGGGTGGAAGCGAAGCTTTCTGGAAGGTTCTGTGTATTCGATTGTCGTTATCACATTCAATGGCAAAACGATGAAGTTTGTTCATCTTCATAAACTCGTCAAAAAACTCCGTAGTTATTGTCAAAGTACTGGGAATTGAAACGGTTACTTTTTTAAATGTGTTTTCTTCGAGGTTGGCTGCCAGAACTCTGTCTACAAATGCAAGCCCCCTGCCCTTGCCTCCCATGGAGCCACTGCCCAGGCGACTGAAAACAATATCCTCCTCGTGGAAGGATCTACTGTAGGGAACCACATAGCCTCTCCGCTGATCGGAATTCCATGATTTTACTGCATTGACAAGAGACAGTTTGACCTCTTCGGCAGAGCAATCTTCCCTGATGCACTCTGCCATGTTCTCCGCCAGTTCCAGTTCTGTTTGAATCTTCACCCACCGGGACAGCTGCCCTGAAAGCCAGACTCTCCTGATTGACTCAGCCGGAAGCTTGTCTAGTATTATGCTCAATTCTCTGATGCCTGATATCTTCCTCAGAGTTTTGCCCTTTTCGTTTCTAAAGTGAAGGTCACCAAAGTCGAGGATATTCACCAGAGCTTTGCCGAAGTCTGCCACAAGAGTAGGTGACTGCTTGCTGAGATAGCCAACGCCAAGGCTTTCAGCGATAACCTCTCCATCAGATTCACTGGTCTGCAGAATGATTGGAACAAGGGGATTTTTTGCCCGTATCTTTTCAATGAGATGTACCCCGGCGTTGTTTCTGTGGATACCTTCCTGGTGGAATCTCATATCTGTAACCACTCCGACAAGTGAGTTGCTGAAGTTGTTTAGAATTTCTTCTGCTTCTTCCATACTAACTGCAAGAAGAACCTTTGTTCTTGCTTTACACTTCAGCTTCCGCATGGTTTGCGATTTCATCTGTTCCAGTATTCTGTGGGATTTCAGACGGATTTCCCGCATTCCCTGGTGAAGGTATTTCGAGTAGAAGAGAACATCATCCTCTACAAGCAGAACACATGGAACACCCATTTCTCCACAATCGTGGGCAGCATTTTCGGTGTCTTCAGTAAGTTGAATTATTCCCTGAATAATCTCGCCTGAACCCATCCAGTTAAAAAGTCTGTAGGGTTTGTTTTCCAGGCTGTTGATTCTTCCAAGTTCTTCTCTGTTGTGGGTTAGTACTGCAACAGCCAGGTCGGGCTGAATACCATGAACCTTCTCTGCGAAATGGCTGAACGTGATACACTCACCGGTAGACATGCATATCACCAGTTCAAAGTGCATTCCAGATTTGTCTTCCAGCATGGCCAGTGCCTCGGTAGCGTTTGAAACCTGGGTAATGACAGGTGCTTTCCCGGAATAACCGGCAAGACAGGACGCATCAAGAATGTCTTCCAGCATTCCGTCTTCATCAACGTTATAGAAATCGTAGAGACTGCACAGCAGCATTACATTCTGTATTCTGAACTTTCCCAGGTCTTTTAAAAGAAATTCTGTGCGGCGTAACTGAAGCTGTCCACTCAATTTATCAGGAGAGAACACTGTCTGCTGCTACCTCCGGCGTTTTCCCTGCTGTAACAGGGATTGACTGCTGTGAAAAGCTGAAAGACTATGGATGGTATATATGCCATGGGTCAAGTACATATTTGCACCTGTATACCTATTGACAGAAGCAAGGTTCCGGCAGTAGTCTACCCTAATCCGTGTGGGAAATCACGCGGAATTCAGTTTTCTATTGTTCACCAAAGCTCTTGAAAAGGAGAGTGAGAATGCTTGAGGAACTTTACCAGAGTGTAAAAGAGAAGAACCCTGCTCAGCCGGAATTTCATCAGGCTGTTGAAGAGGTTCTTGAATCTCTCGAACCGGTAATTGAGAAACATCCTGAGTACAGAAGTGCGAAGATACTGGAAAGACTTGTTGAGCCAGAGCGCCTCATTATGTTCCGTGTTCCATGGCTTGATGACAAGGGTGAAATTCAGGTCAACCGCGGATACCGCATTGAGATGAACAGTGCAATCGGACCCTACAAGGGCGGTCTTCGTTTTCATCCTTCGGTGAACCTTGGCATTCTTAAGTTTCTCGCTTTCGAACAGGTGTTCAAAAATGCTCTTACAACCATCCCTATGGGTGGCGGTAAGGGTGGAGCCGATTTTGATCCCAAGGGCAAGTCCGACATGGAAGTAATGAAGTTCTGTCAGTCTTTTATGAGTGAGCTTTTCCGTCATATCGGCCCAAACACCGATGTACCTGCCGGTGATATCGGTGTTGGTGGAAGAGAGATCGGTTTCATGTTCGGTCAGTACAAAAAGCTTCGTAATGAATGGGCCGGAGTTCTCACTGGAAAAGCACTTCAGTACGGTGGAAGCCTTATCAGACCTGAAGCTACAGGTTACGGCGCCGTTTATTTTGGTGAAGAAATGCTTAAGACCAGAGGCGACAGCTATGCCGGCAAGATCTGCCTTGTTTCAGGATCAGGTAATGTTGCTCAGTACACCACAGAGAAAATCAACCTTCTCGGTGGAAAAGTTGTTACTCTTTCCGACTCAAGCGGTTACATCTACGACGAGGCCGGTATTGATGCCGACAAGCTTGCATTCGTTATGGAGCTTAAGAATGTTCGCAGAGGTCGCATAAGCGAATACGCAGAGAAGTACCCGGGAGCTGTTTACACACCAAGAGACAACGCTCTCGATTACAACCCGCTGTGGGCCCACAAGGCAGACTGTGCCTTCCCCAGTGCCACTCAGAATGAGATCAGTGCCAAAGATGCTCAGACAATGGTCAACAATGGAATTATTCTTGTTTCCGAAGGTGCAAATATGCCCACAGTTCCAGAGGGTGTTAACATTTTCGTCGAGAACAAGGTTCTCTACGGACCAGGCAAAGCTGCCAATGCTGGTGGCGTAGCCACTTCTGGTCTCGAGATGGCACAGAACGCTATCTTCTCAAGCTGGTCCCGCGAGGAAGTAGACACCAAACTTCATAACATCATGATCAGCATCCACAAGCAGGCTTACGATGCCGCAGAGTTCTACGGCCAGCCTGGTAACTACGTTCTCGGTGCCAACGCCGCCGGTTTCCGCAAGGTTGCCGATGCTATGATGGCCCAGGGCGTAGTGTAGTCTAAAAACAGGTTAATACAGAGGAATCCCCTGCTTTCCGGCGGGGGATTCCTTCAAATGATTCTTCAGTTCATGTAGGCAACGGCTTGATCTGTCTCTCCGTTCAGTATCACAGATAAAGAGGAGTCTGCTGCAATATCTGAAACTCTTATCACCCTGATTATCTTCGCAAATGATTCTGTGCCTTGTACAAAGCCAGTGAGAAGGTTTTTCTGTTTTGTTAACAGGTCTTCCCTGAAAACAACATCTTTGTCATCAGGGTACAGGGGCAGATATTTAATGTCTGCTTCTACAAGATCCTGGAAGAAATGTGTACCGAATGAAAGATCCGGTACCTGCCCCTTTTTCATCTTTGCGACTTCTATGAGCATGGCTGTGTTGTTAATATCGCTGTAACCAACATGCACTCCCAGCTTGATGTCTCCTTTGCTGCCCCACCTTCCAGGACCGATAAGAATGAACTTTTTCTGGGGAAGGGTGGCGTTGAGTTTACCTATAATGTGCCCAACCTCCAGAAGCTTTTCCCGGCCTTCTATTGTGTCGTATTCAGCTCCGTTGACGTACACCATGTATTCAATGTTGTGGCATGCTCCAGACATAATGTATTTGTTTGCAGTGAACACAATTTTGTCTGTGTCTATATTCGAGGGAATTGTAATGTCAGCTTTATCTCTTCCAACGCTTTGTGGTCTGCACTGAAGCAGGTACGGAGTATGGATATCCCGTCCGTAGGCGAATTCAATATCCACAGGCAGTCCCATCTCGTCCTCAAGTATATTCAGAACCGTCTTGAAGAAAAGGGGAACCGGGCTTCTTTCCAGAAGGTTGTGGAAGGTCAGGATAGTTTCCTTCTTTTGAATGTTAAGCATTGAACCTGGTGAGAGCTGAATGTGCCCTTCCTCGTACAGTGAAACCAGGTAGGGCAGGCATGGAATACTAGCACCGTATTCTCTGATAATCTTTTCAGCACTTACAGTTTCAAGGCATCCCTTTTCCAGGTTAACAACGTCCATCTCCTTCTGTGAGTAGCGTATCAGCTCTTCTGTTGTTACATTGATACGCAGCTTTGGTTGCCCCGGGCTCATAAGAACCGGAAAATCCTGCCCTGTTCTGTCAACTGCCCTGGTGCCCAGACCGGCAACAATTCGCACTATTCCGTCTTCAGCTTTTATTCTTGGCGACCACCTGTAGTCATTTCTGCTGAAAGCTACTCCTGCAAATGGCGGGAAGTAGTATTTACCTATTCTGCTTCCAACAACCTCCTGAATAAGAATACCCATCTCTTCATTGAAATCAAGAAGCCCCCGCTCCCGTCGATACTCAATTGGATCCGGGCCGAAAATGCTTGCGTATATCTCAAGAACTGCGTCTACAAGTGCATCAAGTCTCTGCTGCCTCGTTCCCTGATTGGCTACAAAAAGGCTTTTGTACTTGCCGGCAAACGCAGCCCCGGTGCTGTCTTCAAGAAGGCTGGACGATCTGACGATTATGGGAGTTGTTCCAAAGTAGTCAAGTGCGTGTTCAAGACCAGCAAGAACGCTGTATGGCATAATAGAATGCTTGAATACCTGTTCAAGAAGATGATACTCCTGCTTTATCTCTTCCTGACGGGCATACTTAATTGCCATCATTTCTTCCAGGGCGTTGTGGCTGATGAATTCCAGAACAGCGTCAGATGCGATGAACCATGTTTTAGGAACTCTGAGATTTCTAAGGACGGTGTGTGATTTCTTGTAGGTGTTAAGTATCATTTCAGCTCTGAACAAACCTGCAGCTTTTCCGCCAACTTTACCATTCCCGTTGTAAGGCCCGATTGTGTGACTGATGATGTTGGCAAAATCACTTATACACACATGCTTGCGAATGGTGTTTATGTAGTTAAGGTCATCGGTGAAAACTCTTCTGGTTAAGCCTACTGTTATGTTTTCCCGGTCTCGGGCCTCCATTTTTTTACTCTGCTTTGGAAGCATTTCATACTTGTCAAGTGCTTCCCTGAGCTGGCCGAGAGGCACATCTCTGCGGCCGGCAGTGGTAGACAGAAACCGTATCTTTTCATGACGAATCCATCTGTGAAGAGCAAGAGTTATTTCTTCAGGGGAAAGAACCTCCTCGGCTACCCTGAATACCTGTGTTGTTATTTCCTCAAGTATTTTGTAATCCATTCTCGGAGCAGGCTGGTTTTCACCGTAATTGCCTTCTGCGCCAGAGGCATCTACTTGTTTTGGAAGCAGTTGTTCCATTATTTCAGAAATCTTTACAACTTTCCTTCTGAACAGGTAGTTCAGCATTTTTCTGCTGAGACGGCTCAGTAGTTCCGGATCGGTTTCATTGAGAAGTCTCAGAATTATTTTCCATTCCGGCTTGTTCGCGGAAACTGTTTTGTCACTGCTCTGTGGTGTCACTGGTTTCACCTTTTTCTGTTCAGGGTGCTTGTCAGGTTTTATCCTACTTGCCGGAAAGATATAAAAAAAGGACCGGGGTTTTCACCCCGATCCTTACTTAAATTCCGAAACTACACCAGACCGCGGAGTCTCGCTGCATTTGCCACACGGTCAATGGCAATCATGTAGGCAGCATCACGCATGTAAAGAGACTGGTTCTCGGCAAGATCGGCAACAGCATGGAATGCAGTTGTCATTTTAGTATCGAGTTTCGAAAGAACCTCGTCTTTTTCCCAGTAGTAGTTCATGTTGTTCTGTACCTGTTCGAAATAGGAGCATGTTACTCCGCCGGCGTTGCACAGGAAATCGGGAATGTTGAAGATTCCTCTTTCTTTCAGCACAACATCGGCCTCAGGTGTTGTAGGGCCGTTAGCACCTTCGGCAACAACCTTTACCCGTGGATGAATTCTGCCAACAGTATCGGCATTGATCTGGTTTTCAAGAGCGCCCGGAAGAAGAACGTCAGCTTCAGTATCGATCCATGCATCACCAGGAAGCTGTTCGTAACCTGCTTCAATGGCTTTTCCGGCATCAAGCGTACCGAAACGGTCAGTTATGCTCATTACAAACTTAAGATCAATTCCATCCATTTTGCGGTAGGTGTAAGCTTTCATGTCTTTCTGATCCCAGCACGAAACGCACAGAACTTTTCCGCCGTACTGAATGAATAGGTCAGCTGCATACTGTGTTACATTGCCAAAGCCCTGACAGGCCATTGTAGCACCTTTAATGTCAATACCAAGACGCTTAAGAGCTTCTCTGACAGTATAGATAGCTCCATACCCGGTAGCTTCTGTTCTTCCAAGAGAACCACCGCTGCCAACTGGTTTTCCAGTAATAACGCCTGGGTATTTGCCGCCTTTAAGGGTTTCATATTCATCCATCATCCACAGCATGTGTTGTGGTGTTGTCATAACATCAGGGGCGGGGATGTCCTGAACAGGACCGATGTTTCTCCAGATATTACGAACCCATCCGCGACATATCTGTTCCTGCTCACGCATTGAAAGCTCGTGAGGATCACAGATAACGCCACCTTTTCCTCCTCCGAGGGGAATATCCACAACAGCGCACTTCCATGTCATCCATGTGGCAAGAGCCTTTACAGTGCTTATGGTTTCATCGGGGTGAAAGCGGATGCCGCCCTTGCAGGGGCCTCGAACATCGCTGTGCTGTACTCTGAAACCGCGGAAAACCTGAACTGATCCGTCATCCATGTGTACGGGAATGGTGAAGTGGTACTCTCTCATTGGTTCACGGAGAAAGGCTCTTACACCAGCTTCAAGATCAAGTGTTTCAGCAATCTGATCAAATTGATCCTGAGCCATTTTGAAAGCATCGAAACCTTTGGACATCTCTGACCTCCTACCGGCGGGAAGCCGGTAAAAAAAAAGAAGACCTGCTTCTTTTGGTGTTAAAGTGGTCGGCACTGTACAGCCGACTCGGCGGTAATATATGCCTCCTGGGCACTAGGGAACAAACAGTGCCTTTGCGCTGGTCAGGACTGTTTTTTAAGGCAATGGTGAGCAAACGTAACATGTGTACTAGCAACAAAATATGATTAGTGCTATTCTCCAGTCAGCAATAACATACCAATGTGGTATTGTGAATGAAATTTGCGGTTTTGCGACCCTTGACCGTAATTGATGATTGTTGTACACTAGTGATAGTACAAACTATCACAAAAAGCATGAATGGAGACTACAGTGATTGCCGTTAAGGTTTCGGAGAAATCCATACGGAGGCTGAGCCACTATGCCCGCTGTCTCAGGTTGGCAAAAAAAAGAGGTGAATCAATAATTACATCTCAGCAGATGGCTGCAAACTGCGGGATTTCGTCAGCCGCCGTTCGCAGAGATCTGTCAATTTACGGGGAATTTGGAAAACAGGGCTCTGGTTACAATGTGGATGACTTGCTGATAAACATAGAGAACATTCTTGGCATAACTGATCCGCCATCTGTGATCATTGTCGGTGCCGGCAGTATTGGTTGTGGCTTGATTGCATCCGGTCTTGCCGGAACAGGAGGATACACCTACAGTGCCATATTTGATAACGATCCATCGGTAATAGGAAAGAAATGCGGTGGCGGGATCGTACAATCCGTAGAGGAAATATCTGACTATCTGCAGAAAGAAAATGAGGTTATCGCAGTAATTGCGGTATCAGAAGGATCAGGGCAGGCGGCTCTTGAAAAGCTAGTTGATGCCGGTTGCAAGGCGATCCTGAGTTTCGCTCTTGAGCCTCTGCAGGCACCTGACGATGTGGAAATTAAATATGTTGAGGTTTCAACTGAACTCGATGTTCTTACCCATTCCATGAGAAGGAAGGAGCGTATGTAACGATGAGAAGAGCACCCGCTGTTGCTTCCACTTCGGTGATCCTGTTGGGTATCTGGCTGAGTCTTACACTCAGTACTGATATTCAGGAGATTGTGCTTGGTGTGGTGGTAAGTGTTCTCGCGGCTATCGCCACAAACGGAGCACTTACCGGAAATCTTCTTCCTCTTCTTAAACCAGGAAAGAGCATTGCTGTTGTTGGCTATGTCTTCTACTTTCTCGGCCAGATGATAAAAGCCAATATAGATGTACTGTTCAGAGTATTCCGGCCAGTCATTCCTCTTAACCCGGGTATAGTAAAAGTAAATCTGAATTTGAAAAGTGAAAGAGCCAGGGTAATCGTTGCAAACTCAATTACTTTAACACCGGGAACCATAACCATAGACATTACAGGGAACCACATTTTCGTTCACTGGATCTTTCTTCCAGATGGAGATGTTCATGCGGAAACTCAGTCGATGGTTGACGGCTTTGCAGAAAGATTGGAGAAAATCTTTGAGTAACACATTCATGATTATTCTTTTTGCGCTTATCGGTGGAGGGCTGTTTCTGGCATTTCTTCGCCTGATTCTTGGCACAAAAGCAACTGACAGAGCTGTTGCTCTTGATACAACAACTCTGATTACCACTGTGTTCTTAACTCTTGTGGCTTTCCTTCAGGGGCGCTCAATGCTTCTTGATGTTGCCCTTGTCTACTCCGTACTGTCTTTCCTCGGTGTTCTGGCTGTTGCAAGATATCTGGACGGGGGGCTGAAATGAGCTTCACTTACATACTGGCCCATGTGCTCACCGGGCTGGGTGCATTCTTTCTCTTTGCCAGTGGTGTCGGGGTATTCAGAATGCCGGATGTTTTCAACAAGATGCATGCCGGTACAAAGGCCACTACTCTGGGCTCTATTCTGTTTCTTTCAGGACTGGGTTTTTTTGAGCCTGCATGGCTGCCTAAACTTCTTCTGGTGGCGGTTTTCATCGTTCTTACAAACCCGGTATCCAGCCATGCTCTTGCAAGGGCAGCTCACAACGACCCATCAGAGAAGCCCGATAATCTGGTTATCGATGATCTTGAAGAGAGCAAGGGGGAAAACCAGTGAATATGTCTCTGTTTGCTGCAGCTTCCATCGGCACAGGCATAATGATGATCGTTGCCGCAGTTGCTGCTCTGATCGTTAAAAAGCTTATTTCAGCTATTATTATAGTGGGTTTTGTCAGCCTGTCTGCTTCCCTGCTTTTTCTTCTGATGGATGCACCGGATGTGGCAATTACTGAAGCCAGCATCGGCGCTGCCATATCCACGGTTATCTTCCTCTGGGGCAGAGGAAAGATCGGAGGGGAACAATGATACGCACCATTGTAGGGATGAGCATTGTTCTTGTTTTTTCTGCCATTCTTGTAACAGTTGTTGATGACTACACGGTTCCCTCTGCGCTCTCCGGGGTGGGAGAATCATACACTCAGACTGGAGTGGAGGATACCGGTTCAGTAAATCTTGTTACCGCTGTAGTAGTAGCCTACAGAGGTCTTGATACTCTGGGTGAAGTGGTGGTGCTTTTCAGCGCGTCCACTGCAGTTGTTCTTATTCTTACACTTATACCCATTGGGGCAGGGCCAACACCGCCAAGTACCATTGTGGCCTTCACTGCCGGTATTCTGCCATCGGCAATCATTCTGTTCGGCATCTACATCATTACCCACGGGCACCTAAGCCCGGGTGGAGGTTTTCCCGGCGGTGCGGTGGTTGCTTCGGCCTTTCTGCTGGTAATGCTGGGCAGTAACACTGTTCCCGGGAAATCCAAATTTCTTTCTTCCATTGAATCCCTTGCAGGTCTTACCTTCGGTCTGCTCGGGTTCTGGGGAGTGTTTGCCGCCGGGCAGTTCTTGAACAACCTTGTTCTTCCTGCAGGTTCTCCGGGAAAAATAGTATCAGCAGGTATCATTCCCCTTATCTCTTTGGCCATAGGAGCTAAAGTCGCAAGCGAGTTATCGGGAATATTCTCTTCCTACAGAAAAGCGGGAGGTGAGGAATGAGTGCAGAGTATCTGTTCTACTGGTCTATGGCCGCTACAGGCCTGGGGCTTGTTCTGATAGGTTTGTGGGGTGTTCTCACAAGAAAACATATACTCAGGATCGCTCTTGCATTTACACTTGCAGACACAGGGGTAAACCTGATTCTGGTATGGAGCGGTTTTCTTCCAGGCCGTTCTGCTCCCATCGTTGATTCTTCAGTGACACAGATGGTTGACCCTCTTCCACAGGCACTTGTACTTACATCCATAGTAATTGGTGTGGCTGTTGCCGCACTGTTCGTTGTGGTTGGTGTGCTGGCCTCGCGTAAATCCGGCTCTGCCGATATTCGACACATGAAGGAGCTGAAATGGTAAAAGCACTAGCTGTATTTCTGCCTCTTCTGGGAGCCTTTGTTAACGCCTGGCTTCCCGGGAAATACCCGAAAGCGTCGCGGTTTGTAAGCTACATAATTCTCTCTGCAGGTCTGGCCTTTGTTGCAATGCTCTCTGTGCAGCTGGGAGCCTGGAACCTGGAAGATCTGTCAAATTCCGTAATACTTCATTCCGGCGTCGGTGTTCCTCCTCTCAGCATCAATCTAGAGATTACCGCCGGTGGAACGCTGGCTGCCATTGCAATGTACCTGGCAGCTATTTTCTCCCTTCACCGTTTCGCACTGCACACACCCAAAAGTCAGCCTCTGATTCTTGCAATGCTTACGGCTTCACTGGGTCTGCTGTTTGCTACAGATATTTTTAATTCCTTTGTATTCCTCGAAATAGGATCAATTGCAACAATCGGTCTTACTGCAGCTTCCAGATGCGGAAGCCGCTGGGAGGCGGCAATAAAGGTTGCACTGGTTTCAGGGTTGGTTACAATTCTGTACCTTCTGGCTGTAGCTGTTCTGTACCGATCTACAGGCATGCTTACGCTGCAGGCTTTGAGCACTCTTACAGGCGGCTCTGCGGTTCTTGTATCAATCCTGTTGTTAACAGTGATAGTTACCGAGCTGAAAGCCTTCCCGCTTGCCGGGTGGGGTCTTGATTTTTATCAGGGAGCAAGCTCAAATGTTACCGGTCTGTACAGTGCAACATGGAGCCTTGCCGTTCTTATGTGGGCTGCAAAGGTTCTGCCGCTTCTTCCAATTGGAAACCCGATCATATACGCCTGGATCGGCGCAGGCGGGCTTGTTCTCAGCCAGCTTGCCGGTCTCCGGGCTGGTAGTGCCGGCAGAATTATGGGTTACTCCACTTCTGCTTATGCATCTCTTTTGCTTGTTGCTGCAGGAACAACCACCGGTGCTTTCTACACGCAGACCGTTCTGATTCTCATGGTATTTTCCTCACTGGCAAAATTCAGCCTGTTCATGCTTGGAAACCCATGGAAAAACCAGAGATGGAGCGGTTACGGAACTATCCTGATGCTTGTTCCTGTACTGCTTCTGGCAGGGATTCCGCCATTTCCGGTTTTCTGGGCGAAATTCGCTTTCCTCAAATACCTTGCTTCCAACTATTCAGTGATTTTCTATGTTGTACTGGCAGGCTTGTTCCTGGAAGCTGTATACCTGTTCCGGTTCTGGGCTGACAGGTCGGAAAATATCAGACTGAAACCCTTTTCAAAGCCGTCTGCCACAGCAGGGGGGCTTGTGATTCTGGTTGCAGCAATCTGGATAACAAGGCTGTTCTGGCCTCAACTTGACTTCTCCGGGTCTGTAGTAACTTCATCGACCCTGCGGAATATTTTTCATGTTCTGTTCGGCGCGGGAACTCTGCTGTGTCTTCCCGGTGTGTTCAAACGGATCGGCAGAGAGAGAAACTACTGGTTCTGGCTGCTTATATCCGGTGCTTCTCTTACTCTGCTCCCTGCAGCAGGCAACGGAATTACCTTCTACATTCTGTGGGAGATTTCCGCCTTTGCCGCAGTTGTTGGTGTTAGCAGAGGTTCAGGAGCCAGAAACGGTGCTTTCTGGTACGCCGTGTTCGCTTCTTTATCCGGGTATTTGCTGCTTGCAGGTATTTTGCTTTCAAAGGGAAGTTTTGCAGCAGCAGGATTGCCTGCGCTGCTTATGACAATTGCAGCTCTGCTAAAACTGGGGCAGTTTGGAGCACACCTCTGGAATGTACGCACCTATCCTGCTGCTCCGGGAACCATGCCTGCATACCTTTCCGGAACTTCGTCAAAGGCTGCCGTGCTGCTGCTTGTGGCAGTTGCGCTCAATGCCACAGGCGGGGCACTTCCATGGGGAAGAATAATGGCATGGATGGGCGTGCTCACAGCTCTTGCCGGTGCTGTTCTTGCCGCTCTCGCTCCCGATTACAAGAAGCTGCTTGCCTATGCCAGTGTTTCACAGGTTGGGTACATTCTTGTGGGAATTGGTCTTGCAAGTATTCTGGGCTGGACTGCAGCCATCTACCACACAATACACCACATGATATTCAAAATGGCTCTGTTTCTTGGGGCTGCAAGTGTGATCTACCGAACAGGAACATCAAGGTTCAACAATCTCGGCGGGCTGGTTAAGAAGATGCCCTGGACCTTTGCCTTCACACTGATAGCTGTAATTTCTTTTGCTGGAGTACCGCCTCTTGCCGGGTTCGGTGGTAAATGGCTTCTTTACAACGGGCTTATTGAAGCCGGCTGGCTGCCGATCCTTATTGTGGGAATGTTTGCTTCTGTTGTGGCCTTTCTTTACTCCTACCGGCTTCTCCACGGGGTTTTCCTGGGCCAGCTTTCGCCTGGGAACGCCCACGCCAAGGAGGGCCCCCTCGCAATTCTGCTTCCGCAGGGACTTCTCGCAGCAGCTATTATGGTCCTGGGTTTCAAGCCGACACTGCTTCTTAACATTCTGGTTCCCGCAGTGAAAGCTATTCCAGGTCTTTCCGGGCTGGCTCCGGTTATCCAGGGTGACATGGTTCTTACCACCATGGGTACATGGAATGCGTGGATGGTGGGGCTCATGGTCATGGTGGTGTTCGGGCTGGCGTTCGTGTTCTACTGGATATCCGGGCACAGGCCGAAATATGTGGGGCAGCTTGATATCGGTTTTGCCGGTGAACTGCCTCCTTCAGCCGACGAGGTTCACTATTCAAACAACTTTTTCAGACCGTACACAAGGGCACTTGCTTTCCTTCCCAGAATACATGCAGAGAAAATCTTCCAGGGGGTAAGCAAAACTTTCAATATGCTGGGTGATGGTGTAAGGATGCTGTTCACTGGCGACGGCAGGACATATCTGGCTCACTCATTGCTTTTCCTTGTGTTTCTGTTCGTGTTTCTGAACGGGGGGATGTAAGATGTTGTCCAACGTAATGTCTATTCTACTGACGGTATTTACCGCCCTTGTGTGGGGGCTTCTTCTCGGCGGAATCTCAAGGAATGTAACTGCAAAGATTCACGGCAGGGTTGGCCCGAGGGTTGTACAGAACTTTATCGACCTGTGGAAGCTTTTCAGAAAAACTTCATCTATTCATCACGGAGGAATGTTCTGGATGGCTCCCATGTTCAGAATAACAGGAGCGATTGTGGTACTGCTTATGGTTCCTGTGGTTGTGGGGCAGAATATTACCTACAATATGTCTTTTGCAGGAGACATCTTTCTTCTTATCTATATCATGTTCTTCGGGTGTCTTGGAATGGCTCTTGGGGCCGGTAATTCAGGCCATCCATACTCTGTGATAGCTGTAAGCCGGGGGCTTGCTCAGATGTCGTCGTATGAACTTTCTTTTTCTATTGCAGTGGTGGCAGTTGCCGTGGGTCTGCATACCCTCCGGATAGAAGGAATTGTCGCTGCACAGCAGGCGGGGATTTCGAGCTGGAACATATTCAGGTTCCCTTTTGCATCAGCCGGCGCACTGATTGCTTTTCTTCCCATGCAGATGTCTTACCCTTTCAGTATCGTGTTGGCACCCCAGGAGATACCGATAGGGCCTCCCACAGAGTACAGCAGCAGATTTCTTTCTTTTATGTTCAGTGGAAGAGCACTGTTCAGCGTGGCCAAGCTGCTGTTGTTTGTAAATCTTTTCTTTGGCGGTGCTTCCAGCTGGATGGTACTGTTTGTAAAGACTTTCCTGCTTT
>CAZRXU010000018.1:0-32694 GCA_964604135.1 uncultured bacterium
GGCGGGCGATTAGCTCAGTTGGTTAGAGTGCTTGCTTGACATGCAAGAGGTCACTGGTTCGATTCCAGTATCGCCCACCATATTTTTTTGTGCAAACAGTACTTAATTGGAAGGAGGTTGAGCAGCATGGCCAGTATAGTGTTCCCGGACAACAGTTCAAAGGAGATTGAACACGGAACCACCGGTCTGGATGTCGCCCTTTCCATATCAAAAGGGCTTGCAAAAAAAGCTGTCGCTGTTGAGTTTAACAACGCTGTAATTGATTTGAAGCAGGCGATTCCAGGAGATGGGCAGATTAGAATAATCACCACAGATGACCCTGAATCACTTGAGATTGTTCGGCACAGCTGTGCCCATCTCATGGCTGCTGCGGTGCTTGAACTGTACCCTGATACGAAATTCGGAGTGGGCCCCGCCATAGAAAACGGATTCTACTATGACATGGATATTCCCGGGTTTAAAGGGGAGAAGGATCTGGAAGCCGTGCGCTCCCGGATGAAGAGACTGGCTAAAAAGAATCTGTCGTTTCAGAAGAAAGTGCTCTCGTACAGCGAAGCTCTGTTACTTTTTTCAGAGCGCAATGAGAGGCTTAAAGTTGAACTTCTCGAGGAAATAAAAGACAGCGGTGAACAGATAACTGTGTACACACTAGGCGGGTTTACAGATCTCTGCCGCGGGCCGCATGTGCCCTCCACAAAGTTTCTTTCCAGCTTTGAGCTGCTCAGTGTCGCTGGTGCCTATTGGCGCGGTAGCGAACAGAACGAGATGCTTACCAGAATATACGGTGCTGCGTTCAACACGAAAGAGGAGCTCAGTGCTCATCTGGCGTTTCTGGAAGAGGCAAAAAAGAGAGACCACAGAAAACTGGGTGCTCAGCTGGAACTGTACTGCAGCAGAGGTATGGGAGGTGCCGGATTCGTTTACTGGCTTCCAAAAGGAACCATCGTAAAGGAAAACCTTGAGAACCTGTGGAAGGATGCACACAGGCGGGCCGGGTACCAGCTTGTAAGCACTCCTCATATTGCTCCTGTTGAACTGTGGAAGACTTCAGGGCACTACGATTACTACAGAGACAACATGTACTTCACAGAGGTAGAGAACGGGGAGTACGCAATTAAACCCATGAACTGCCCTGGCCACATAATCATTTACAAGAACTCAAAAAGGTCTTACAAAGAGCTGCCAATGCGGATTGCAGAACTGGGTACCGTTTACCGGTTTGAAAGAAGCGGTGCCCTTCACGGGCTCATGAGGGTTCGTGGTTTTACAGTTGATGACGGTCATATTTTTTGTACCGCCGATCAGATTGTTTCAGAGATTCAGGATGTTGTAAGGTTTGCCCTGTATTTTCTGAAGATGTTTGATTTCGGCTACCGGATAGAACTCTCTCTCATGGATCCTGCTGATCCCGATCATTATGCTGGTGACCCTGCAGACTGGGCAAGGGTTGAACCTCTGCTGGCGCAGGCTCTTGACGACATGAACGAAAGCTACAAAACCGTTGTTGGAGAGGCGGCATTTTACGGTCCCAAAATCGATATAAAGCTTCGCGATGCCCTTGGAAGGTACTGGCAGGGTCCTACTGTTCAGTTCGATTTTAACATTCCCGGTAGATTTGACCTGAGTTATGTAGGGCCGGATGGCGATGAGCACAGGGTTTATATGGTTCACCGGGCTTTGTTTGGCTCGGTTGAAAGGTTTATAGGTAACCTGATTGAACACTTCACCGGCAACTTCCCGGGTTGGCTGTCTCCTGTTCAGCTTGTTATCTTACCGATTACCTCCGCACAGAATGAATTTGCGGAGAGGGTTTACGAAAAGGCTGTGGATGCCGGGCTCAGATGTGAGTTTGACACGCGCAGTGAGACAATAGGTTACAGGATTCGATCTGCTGAAACCGGTAAGGTGCCTTATATGTTCGTTATCGGAGAGCGTGAGGTTGAGTCCGGGGAAGTGGCTGTTCGCAGACATGGCGAGGGTGACATCGGTACGCTGACGCTGAAGCAGGCGGTACAAACTGTGATTGATGGTTGCGCCAGGCCTGCATTGCCGGAACGGAGGTAAGAGGAATCGCAAACTCCACCCGTGTTAATGGAGAAATCAGGAGCCAGAAGGTAAGGCTGATTGATCAGGATGGGGAGCATGTAGGGGTAGTGGATTTTGCCAGAGCTATGAGTATGGCCAGCGAGGCAGGTCTTGACCTTGTAGAGATCAGTGGTGCCAGTGATCCTCCTGTGTGCAGAATTATGGATTACGGCAAGTACCGGTATCAGCTTAACCGTAAGGAACGGGAAGCCCGAAAGAAACAGCATTCAGGCGGGCTGAAAGAAGTAAAATTCAGGCCGAATACCGATACGCACGATTACAACTTCAAGATGAAACATGCCAGGGAGTTTCTTGAGTCCCGGCACAAAGTTAAGGCAACAGTGGTTTTTCGTGGGAGGCAGATGGCTTACAAAGATCAGGGATACGATCTTTTAAACCGTCTTTCAGCTGACGTGGAAGACCTTGCGCAGATAGAGAGACAACCTGTGATGGAGGGCAAGTTTCTTACAATGATACTTGCACCCAGACGGGAAAAAAGCACCAGGTAGAGCAAAAGAGACGGGGATCAATATGCCCAAGATGAAGACCCACAAGGGTGCCGCAAGGCGCTTTAAGAAAACAGGAACCGGTAAGATTCGTGTAAGACACAGTCACGCCGGACACATTAAAACCAAGAAGAGCAGCAAGCGTAAACGCAAGCTGCGCACAGCAGGAATCGCGTCACCATCCGATACCAGGCGCATGAGAGTTCTCCTGCCCAAGTAACACGAAGGCTGAAAAAAAATGAGCAGAGTTAGAAACGCAGTTGCCAGGCACAAAAGGCACAAGAAAGTTATCAAAGCGGCCAGAGGAAATGTTGGCGGACGACGCAAATTGTATACTGTGGCCGCTGACGCAAACAAAAGATCGCTTGAATATCAGTACAGAGACAGAAGGAACAAGAAGAGAAACTTCAGGGCTCTGTGGATTACCCGTATCAACGCTGCAGCCAGAGAGCATGGCATTACCTACAGCGTGCTTATCAGTGGTCTTTCGGAAGCTGGAGTTATTATAGATAGAAAGATGCTTGCAGATCTTGCTGTAAAAGACCCGGTGGCTTTTGGTAAAGTCGTCGAAGTTGCCAGGAAAGGTCTTCAGTAAAACAGGGAGGCATAGCGTTACCCATGGCTGGCGCATCGGAAAGACTTACAGAAGCGGTTGACAGGCTGATACTTCGGTATCAGGCTGTAGAGGAAGAGAACAAGCGGCTTGCTGGGAAAGTTGATGAGCTGGAGAACAGGGTAGAGTATCAGAGAGGTAATGCAGATTCCGAGGGGTACAACCTCCTCAGAATACATTACGCCAGGCTTCTGCACGAAAGGCAGGAGCTAAAGCAGAGATTGGAAGTTCTGCTTGGAAAGCTGGAAAAGTTGAAATTTCAGCAGGGACAGAATACTAATGACTGACCGTCCGGAAACCACCAGGGTGAACATCTACGGGCGTGAGTATTCCATAAGGGGTGAGGGCGATCCGGCTTATATAGCGGAGATCGCCCACTTTCTTGATATGCGTATGCGGCAGATGACAGAGAATGTCGCAATGACTTCCACCGCCAAGGTGGCCATACTGGCATCGCTGAACATCACCGACGAGTTGTTCACTAAAACTGAGCAGCTCGAGGAAGTGGAGGATAACCACCAGATGTTTTTATCCCGTCTTGCAGACAGGATTGACGAAGTTTTGGCTCCTGCGGACGGCTCGAAGGAACAATCTGTTCCCATGCCTCAGGAGCATGCGAAGGTTTCCGTATCAGGTACCCCGCCTGTTTTTCATAGTTCCAGCACCCGCAGAGATTCCAAACCGTCATAGTCCTCGGAGGATGGTGCGCCAGGGTGTGCCGCAGGGTTCTGGAGATTAACGCCGTTTCTCCGATAATATAGATGAGTTCCTGCGCCTGAAACGGAGAAACAGAGTATGCCGACGATCATTGTTCCCATATCAGTTGCTATACTGGCATTTGTGCTTGGTTTCTACTTGCATAAAATGTTGGTGGCAAAGGAGATAGGCGGCGCATCAGCCGAGGCCGATCGTATACTTGCAGATGCCAGAAGAGAAGTTGAGTCGCTTAAGAAAGAAGCACTTCTTGAGGGCAGAGAGAAGATTGTTGAAGAGCGTTCTGTTGAGCTTGAGCGTTTGCGCAAGAAACAGTCGGAGCTGGATAAAAGAGAAAACAGTATAAACCGGCTTTCCCAGCAGGCAGACAGAGCCAGAGAGAATCTGAAGACCCGCGTTGAATCGCTTGCCCAGCAGGAAACTGCACTGGGTGAGATGGAGCAGGCACTGCTTGCAAAACATCAGCGGGCGAACAAGCTTATAGAGGAACACAACAAAAGGCTTGAAGAAGTTGCAAAACTTTCCAGTGAAGAGGCCCGAGAACTGCTTCTTTCCAATCTTCGTGAAGAAACCGATATGGAAGCAGCCAGGCTTACCAGAAGAATTCTTGACGACGCAGAGAGAACGGCAGACGACAAGGCAAATGAAATACTTGCCACCACCATACAGAGGTGTGCAGCAAATCATGTTGTAGAAAGCTGCATTTCAGTTGTTAACCTTGCTAACGATGATATGAAGGGCCGTATTATTGGCCGCGAAGGGCGCAACATAAGGGCATTTGAAAAGGCAACAGGGGTAGATGTGGTCATAGATGACACCCCGGAGGCAGTGGTTCTTTCGTGTTTCGACCCCGTTCGCAGGGAAGTGGCCAGGCTTTCTCTTGACAAGCTTATCAACGATGGCAGAATACATCCCGGGCGTATTGAATCGGTTGTAGCAAAGGTTCGCAGCGAAATGGAGCGTACCGTCAGGAAACTGGGTAATGAGCTTGCTATGGAGGCCAGTGTAACCGGTCTTCATCCACAGTTGGTAAGACACCTGGGAAGACTTCGATACAGAACCAGCTACGGGCAGAACATGTATCAGCACTCTCTGGAGGTTGCACACATGTGCGGTCTGCTGGCCAGTGAGCTTCGCCTTGACCCGGCTATGGCCCGAAGAGTGGGTCTTCTTCACGATATTGGCAAAGCAACTGATCACGATATTGAGGGGTCGCACGCCATGGTTGGTATGGAGCTTGCCGTGAAGTTCAACGAACCGGCTGTGGTTTCAAATGCCATCGGTGCCCATCATGAGGAGATAGAGCCTGCAAGTCTTTACGCTGTGCTTGTGCAGGCTGCCGACGCTGTTAGCAGTGCAAGACCCGGGGCTCGTCGGGAAACCCTGGAGCTTTACATAAAGCGCCTGAGAAGACTTGAGACAATTGCCGATTCATTCGACGGCGTAAGAAAATCGTACGCTATTCAGGCAGGCAGAGAGTTGCGGATTGCTGTGCGTCCGGAAGAGGTATCGGACGAAACCGCAGTAGATATGGCCAGGCAGATTGCCAAAAAAATAGAAGAAGAGATGGAATATCCCGGGCAGATAAAAGTAACCGTTATCCGCGAGCTGAGAGCTTCGGAAACGGCAAGGTAGGCTGAATGAAAATACTGCTGCTTGGCGATATTGTTGGTAGACCAGGTAGAAAGACAGTTATCTCCTACCTTTCCAGGGTTCGAAACAACTACGACTTCATCGTGGCGAACGGTGAAAATGCGGCTGGCGGATTCGGTATTACACCGGAGATATCCGGTTCATTTCTTGATGCAGGGGTGGATGTAATTACTTCAGGTAATCACATCTGGAAGAAGGATAGCATTGTTCCGGTTTTGTCTCTGCAGAACTCTGTGGTTCTGCGTCCGGCGAACTATCCAGACAACAAACCCGGAACAGGAGTTGTAACGCTTGAAACAGCAGGTGTTTCAATTCAGGTAATAAATCTTCAGGGAAAGGTATTTACCGATTTTGAGGGAGATTGCCCTTTCAGAACAGCAGAGCGCATTCTTTCCAGTACCAGAGCGGATGTAAGAATTGTTGATTTTCATGCTGAAGCGACCAGCGAAAAACTTGCGCTTGCGCACTATGTTGATGGCAGAGTCAATGTGTTTGTAGGAACGCATACTCATGTTCAAACGGCAGATGAGCAGGTGCTTCCTGGCGGAACAGCTTACCTCACCGATCTCGGAATGTGCGGTTCTTCAAAAGGCGTGATTGGAATGGAAGTAAAATCATCCATCGGGCGGTTTTTAAACGACAGGTACAGCAAGTTGGTTGTTGCCCGGGGTGGAGAGATGGTAAGCGGTCTTTCTGTTACTCTGGACAGTAATTATGCCGTTTCACAGATAAGGCGTGTGTATGAGTATGTCCCGGCGGTTGAAGAACTCGCTTAGTCAGTGTGCTGCCACTGTGGATGAAGCACTGAACAGTCTGTCAGTGTTCGCGGAAGATTGCGACCGGAACAGGTGTTGTTCTTACTCCCTGGGTGCCGGGGGAAAAAGGATCCGGCCGTTTCTTGTTCTTCAGTCGTGCACAGCTCTGGGCGGTAACAGCCGAAGTGCTGTTCCGGCTGCCTGTTCAGTGGAGATGATTCATACCTATTCCCTTATTCACGACGATCTTCCAGGCATGGATGATGACAGTATCAGAAGAGGAATGCCGTCGCTTCACATAGTATACGGCACGGAAAACGCTCTTTTTGCCGGTGACAGGCTTCTGCTGGGGGCTTTTAGAACTCTGCTGACAACCGATCTTCCACCTCTTCCGGTTCGGGCTATGCTGGAAAGGCTGGTTTCTGCGGCAGGGGCTTCTTCCCTTGTGGGAGGGCAGTTTATGGATATGTATCATCCGGACACCGCTGATGGTTCCTGGACAGAGCGTATGGTTTCCGGGAAAACCTCAGCTATGATAAGGGTGTCCATGGAGCTTGGGTCTATTGTTGCCGGAGTATCAGACAGAGAGCTTGAAACTGTTTCAGCGATCGGAGAAGACACCGGCTGGCTTTTTCAGCTCACAGATGACATCCTTGATGTTACAGGCAGCCAGGAAGAAATGGGGAAAGCGGTCTCTAAGGATGCGGGTATGGGCAAGCGGAATCCTGTTAGCGAGCTGGGTGTAGATGGCGCGAAGAAACTGGCGCTGGAAACTGCAGCTTCGATTTCTTATCGTCTTGATTCTCTCAGCGGAGACTGGTCTGTGGTAAAAGAACTGATAGATTACCTGCCTGAAAGAAGGAAGTAGTGTCGGAAATTCTTGACAAAATACAGAATCCCGGGCAGATAGCGAAACTTTCTCTTGAAGAGAGGGTAACCCTTGCTTCGGAAATAAGGGAAAGAATTATCGGTGTTATCTGCAACACCGGAGGGCATCTGGCCTCGAGCCTGGGAGTGGTTGAGCTTACCATAGCTCTTTTAGCGGTTTACGATCCTTCAGAAGACAGAATTGTTTGGGATGTTGGCCATCAAACCTACCCGTGGAAGCTGCTTACCGGGCGCAGAGAATTGTTTCATACCATTCGGCAGACTGGAGGGCTAAGTGGTTTTCCCCGGAGATCAGAGAGCGCTTACGATGTGTTCGGAACAGGTCATTCCAGTACATCCATAAGTGCGGCACTGGGTTTTGCCTGTGCCAGAGACATTTCCGGAAGAAATGAACGGGTTGTGGCAGTTATCGGTGACGGATCCATGACTGCCGGTATGGCTCTTGAGGGATTGAACAACGCAGGGGCAGCAAAAACAGACATAACGATTATACTGAACGACAACGAGATGTCTATTTCCAGGAATGTGGGTGCCCTTTCAAAACATCTCAACAAGCTGCTGACTGATCCTATGTACAACAGTTTTAAGGATGGAATCTGGAAAGCTCTGGGTAAGGTTCCCTCTCTGGGTGAAAGAATGAGAATTGCAGCACACGAGGTGTCTTCAGCCATCAAAAAAACAATAGTAACACCGGCAAGTATTTTTGAAGAGTTTGGTGTTAGTTATTTCGGCCCTATTCCAGGCCATGACCTGGCGGCTTTAACCGGTGTTTTAAGCAGAGTAAAGAAGCTGTCCGGCCCGGTTCTGTTGCATGTGGTCACTAAAAAGGGCAAGGGTTATCGCCCTGCAGAGTCTCAACCTGTATCACACCACGGAGTAAGCGGAGTTAAATCGAAAGCATCCGGTGCTAAGTTCACCAGCTGTTTTTCTGAAGCTGTTCTTGAGGCTGCGGAAAATGATTCTGCAGTGGTGGCTATAACTGCCGCAATGCCGGACGGCACAGGGCTTAACAGGTTTGCCGAGAAGTATCCCGGGCGGTTTTTTGATGTTGGAATAGCAGAACAGCACGCAGTAACCTTTGCCTGCGGTCTTGCCTTTGGCGGTATGAAACCGGTTCTTGCTGTATACAGCAGTTTCATGCAGAGAGCGTACGACCAGGTGATTCACGATGTGGCACTTCAGGATGCTCCGGTTCTGTTTGCCATGGACAGGGCAGGAGTAGTAGGAGCAGACGGTCCCACGCATCACGGTGTGTTCGATATCTCAATGTTTCTGGCGATTCCGGGTTTAAGTCTGGCAGCTCCCAGAGACTGCACCGTGCTTAAGAAGCTTGTCTCCATGGAACTGTTACAGCTTTCCGGCCCAACAGGAATCAGGTACCCCAGAGGCCAGGAACCGGAACTGCGTTTTCCTTCTCTGGACAGTTTTCCCCAGGGGACAGGGCAGGTTGTGCGTAGGGGCGGTGAGGTGCTGCTTATAGCGGTGGGGCCAATGGTAACAACCGCTGTGCAGGCAGCGGAGATACTGGCAGGCAGCGGTATTGATGTTATGGTGTTCGATCCTGTGTGGCTGAAACCGGCACCGGTACAGAAAATTCGGGAACTCGCTTCGGGAAAGATTGTGGTTACTCTGGAGGAGGGATCCATCAGGGGCGGTTTTGGTCAGTACATTGCCAGCGAGCTTCCCGACAGGTCTGTGCTTAACCTGGGCATACCCGACGAGTTTGTTACCCACGGCAGCACAAAAGAGATAATCGCCGACTTGAAACTCGATCCTGCTGGCGTTTCTGGTTCCATCGAAGAGTATGTCAGGAGTAGCGGTGAAAGCAGTTAGAAAGGTATTTATTCCAGGGGATGCTGCAGAAAAGTACGGTTCTCTTTTTACAGAGGCAGGCGTAGAGGTTGTTTCCAGCCCTGATCTGGCAGATGCCGCAATTGCCATAGGTGGAGACGGTACAATTCTGAAAGTAATGGATATGCTTCTTGGCAGTAACCTGCCTGTGCTGGGCGTAAATGCCGGGCATCTGGGCTTTCTTGCAGACTGTGAACTGGATGCAGTTGAAGACTCTATAAAGTGCATTGTTTCCGGTGATTACAAGGTTGACAGTTTACCAGTGCTAAAAACCACAGGCCCTGGCGGGGTACAGGTAAGAGCACTGAACGAGATATGCATCAGCCGGTCCGCCGAAGGGGGAATTCTTCACATCCGCGTTCTTGTTGATGGCAGGGAAGTGGCTGTTGTTGCCTCAGACGGAATTATGGTTTCAACGCCTTCCGGTTCAACTGCGTACAACCTGTCGTGTGGCGGCCCCATTCTTCACCCCAAACTTCCTGTTGTTATAGTTACAGCAATCTGTCCTCATCTTCTTGCAATCAGGCCGATCGTTGTTCCTATTTCCGCGAAAATTGAATTCACCATCCTCAGATCAAGGGGGAAAAATCCCTTGGTACTGGCAGATGGAGTTGCCAAGTGCGGTTCAATGGAAGAGGGTGACACCATAGTGGTGGAATCTTCCACACTCACTTCCCCTGTTATTAAAACAGGAAGACGGTCGGACTACTATGCTCTGCTCGGTAAGAAGCTGGGCTGGGGATACAGAGGTTAACCATGAACATGCTTCGCTCGATCTCTCTGAAGAACCTGGCGACCATAAGCGATGCTTCAATGGAGTTTGAAAAGGGACTGAATGTAATCACAGGAGAGACCGGCAGCGGGAAATCGATTCTGGTTGACGGGCTTATGCTTGCCGTCGGTGCAAGAGCAGACAGATCCATGGTTCGCCCGGGGGAGAAGACAGCTTCTGTGGAGGCGGTTTTTGTTCGGGAAGGCGGCGAGGAAACTGTTATCCGCAGGGAAATCAGCGGAGCAGGCAGAAGCCGCATTTTTATCGACGATGCTCTGTCGACCCTTGATGATGTTCGCAATGCCGTGCAGGATTTTGTTGCCCTGCACAGTCAGCGTTCCACCCCTGTTCTTCTGAAAACCGCCAGACAGCTGGACATTCTTGATACCTTTGCCGGCGTTCTTGACTTGAGAGATAAGTACAGTAAGCTATTTTCAAACTGGAAAATCACCGTGGCCAGAAGAGAAGAACTAACTACATTTCTTGGGCAGTCCGGTGCAAACCGTGAACTGCTGATGCACGAGATATCTTTGTATGAACAGCTGAACCCGTCCGTGGAAGACTACAATTCACTCGCAGAGCAAAGGCTTAAAATCAGAAAACGCATGGAACAGTCTATGGTATTTCAGAACACTCTCAGTGCGCTGCAGGGTGACAACGGTGCAGTTGCTGTGCTGTCTGGCCTGCAGAGGAGTATTCTGAAAGAGGCACCAGGCAGAGAGGAGCTTATAGAGCTGCTGT
Source organism: uncultured bacterium (assembly GCA_964604135.1). Lineage (GTDB taxonomy): Bacteria > Fermentibacterota > Fermentibacteria > Fermentibacterales > JCC-6 > Sabulitectum. The sequence continues at coordinate 10,579 of CAZRXU010000018.1, forward strand.
CACAGGCCTGTATTTCCGCAGAGGAAGCTGCCAGCCTTCTGCTTGCCGAAATGTCGGATATCGATGATGCTCCTGCAAGAGTATCAGAGATAGACAGCAGACTGGATGAGTACTCTGCGCTTATCGCCAGGTCTGGCGGAACTGTTGAAACCATGGTTGATCACGGTAATTCCCTTTCCAGGGAACTTCAGAAATATCTGTCTGCCGAGGAAGAAAAAGCAAAACTTGACGGTATGCTGCCGGAGCTTTTGAAACAGGTAACACAGGTTGCCGGAAATCTGTCTGAGAAAAGACAGGCAGCGGCAGACAAGTTTTCTGAAAAGGTGGTAGCTGAACTGAAACAGCTGAATATGCCCCATGCACAGTTCTCCGTTCAGTTTAGTACTCCTGCATCGTCTGTTGGCGCAGACGGAATTCAATTGGGTTCCAGGGGAGCAGAATCTGTTGTATTTGTGTTTTCCGCCAACATGGGAATACCAGTGGATTCTCTGGAAGCTGTTGCAAGCGGCGGAGAACTGTCACGGGTTGCCCTTGCTCTGGCTCTGGTTACAGCTGATTCGTATGCAGCTTCAACCCTGGTTTTTGATGAGATAGATGCAGGTACCGGCGGAGAAACTGCAAACAATCTGGCAGAGTCTCTGCTGCGGGCTGCTTCAACAAGACAGGTGATAGTTATTTCTCACCTTGCCCAGATTGCCTCAAGAGCACACAGACACCTTGCGGTAACCAAGGGTTACAGAAGCAACATGCCTGTAACTGCAGTAACAGTTTTACACAACAGACAGCAGCGGGTCAGCGAGATTGCCAGGCTTCTCGGCGGAGGGGCCGGTGCAGAAGAGCATGCAATGCGTCTTCTCGGGGGAGCAACGTGATTACCGGAAGGTTTTTAACAGTAGCGAACATGGTTAGCATTGCAAGAGTTCCACTGGCTGTTGTCGCGTGTATCTTCCTTTATTACGGCAGTTCCGTCCAAACTCTTGTTTTTGTTGTTATGGCCATTCTCTCTGATGCTGCCGACGGGAAAATTGCCAGGATGACCGGTACCGTAAGTGACTGGGGAAAAATTCTGGATCCTCTTGCCGACAAGATTGCTTTTGCTGTTTTTGCTCTTACGCTGCTTGCCTTGCATCTGCTTCCTTTGTGGATGTTTTTGGTTCTTGCTGGCAGAGATCTGCTGATAGTTGCAGGTGGTCTGTTGTTCTACAGGGGAAAGAAACCCCCCTCTTCCAACATCTGGGGTAAGCTGGCAACAATGTTTCTATCGTTCTATATGCTGAGACAGGCAGTGTTTCAAACCCTGCAGTTTCCCGCAGAGGCCTGGTTGCTCAACACAGATGCTCTGGGGCTTTTCTCTATGGTGCTGGTGGTTGTGAGCTTTGCCACTTATGTATACTCCGCCATGGCAGTGAAAGGGGAAGCAGATGCGACTTAAGAGGCTTGAGATCGTCGGTTTTAAATCGTTTGCTGATCCCTTCAGAATTGACTTCAAGAAAGGTGTTTCCGCCATTGTTGGCCCCAACGGATGCGGTAAAAGCAATGTTGCTGATGCCATAAGATGGGTTCTGGGTAACCAGAGCCCCAGGCAGTTGAGGGCAGACAAAATGGAATCTGTTATTTTCTCCGGATCATCGAAGCGCAGGCAGCTTGGAATGGCAGAGGTAATACTTACTTTCGACAACACAGACAGGCAGCTGGGTCTTGACTATGACGAGGTTTCCGTTTCCAGAAGACTGTTCCGCACCGGTGAAAGCGAATACAGTATAAACGGTAGTCGCTGCAGACTTATGGATATTACTGATCTTGTGGTGGACAAAGGGCTTGGCTCAACCGGTTACTGGATACTTGAGTCGAAGATGGTAGGAATAATTCTTTCAAGCAGACCTGAAGACCGGAGGTCTCTGTTCGACGAAGCTGCAGGTATAGTCAAATACAAAATACAAAGGCACAGAGCTGAATTGAAGCTTAACTCTGCGGCCAGTGATCTTGAGCGACTGTCAGATATTATCATGGAGGTAGAGTCGACCTGCAACGGGCTGAAAAGGCAGGTTTCCGCTTACAACAGACACCGCAGGGTTTCGGATTCAATAAAGGCCATAACAGAGGCTATGAATTTCATAGAGTCTTCGGAGATACGTGAAATACTGAAGGGAAAAGAGAAAACCCTCGACGAAACCAGTTCTGTTGTTGGCCGGGAAACAGCATCTCTGGCTTCTGCAACTGTTGTTCTGGAAGAGGCCAGAATGGAATTTGCCAGGGTGCAGCGCAAGCTTGATGAAAGTCACAGAAAGTGTGCCGATCTGGATTCTGAACTGGCTTCCAACGACAGAGAAGCTGCCGTAACAGCAGAAAGAATAGCATCGGCAGAAACGCGTATAGCAGAAAACAACGCCAGAATGGCACAGGAACGGGAGCGGCTTCTCAGGTACACTGCAGACATGGAAAAGTTTGCAGATGAAAGATTGCAGCTGCGGGATTCATTGAAGAAACTGGACGAAGAGCATGCAGCAGCAGCCCGGAAGCTTGAACACCTTAAACTGAACAGGAAAGAGGTAATCAAGAGCTTTGAAGCCGCCAGGTCAGACAGGGTAAAAGCAGATTCGCTGTTGGAGCAGATGCGCCAGTCATTCAGGGAACAGGTTCGTGCGGAAGAAGCCAGAATTCAGAAAATTTCATCTCTGAACGAATCTCTGGAAGTGTACAGAGAGAAGAGCAGCACCCTCAGCGGCAGTCTGTCTGCTCTGAAACAGGAGCTTGAAGAGCTTACCCAGAAAAACAGTGTTATCAGCAGTGCCCTGCAGAAGAAACTAGATGCGCGGGAGAGGCTGCTTGCCGATACAACCGATCTTGGTGCAAAGCTGTCACAGGTCGGGCAAACTGCGGCAGTGCTGCAGAACCAGGTTGCCAGGGCAAACGATCTTCTTGAACAGCTTACAGTGACAGACTCAATTTCCTCGGTCATCAAACCACTTCCAGGCATGGGAAAGGCTGTGGGCGCGTTTCTGGACAGTTTTAACTCTGCATCTATCGTGAATTCTGTTCCTGAAAACAGTTCTGCCGGTGCAAGGTTTGCCCTGCCGGCCAAAGAGTTTAAGGGAACGCTGCCGGATGGAGCTGTATCACTGTGTGAATGTGTAGAAACAGCAAACAGCGAGGGTTTTATAAATTCGCTTCTCAGCCACTGCGTTCTTGCCCCGAACACAGCAACCGCAGGTTTGTGGATGGCACAGGGCCTTGCCGTTACGGCAGTAACAGCAGATGGCGACATTTTCCGTCCCGACGGGCTAGTACGGCTGGGAGTGGCTGATACCAGTGCAGGCTCTCTGGAGCTGAAAGATATCCTTGATGATCTGCAAAGCCAGCTGCAGAAGGCTGCAGGAGAAAGAGACAGTCTTGCTCTTGCTCTTGATGCGAAAAACCGGGAACTGTCTGCCAACAGAGAACAGACAGGCGAAGTAAGAAGCCAGCTCAGTGAGAACGAGAGGAAACTGGCAGCTTCACAGAATTCACTGGAGAGCCTTGGAATACAGCAGGAATCCACAATCAGCAGCATATCTGCTGTTGAAAAGAAACTGGAACTGCTGGAAAAAACGAAAGCAGAACACCCAGGCGAGGAAGGTGAACCTGGTATTTCAGAGTTGGAACAAAGAAGAGCTGAAGCTCTGCTTGTTGAAGAGAAAGCTCAAGAGACTGTTTCCAGGGAAGACAGTCTTATAGCGGAAGCCGAGAGAAATCACGACAACTGTAGTTTTAATCTACGCGAGAATCAAAGCAGGCAGAAGGAGATTGAAGGCAGAATAGAGTTGCTTACCGGTGAGGCAGAGAGCCTTCGGGATCTTCTGGACGGGCTGCAAAGAGAGAACGAAAAATTTGGAACCAGCATTTCTTCAATGCAGACCAGGCAGAAAGTTCTTAAAGAACAGAGCATTGTGCTGAAGAACAGACGCGGCGCGGAGGAAAGCCTGAGGAACGACTACTCTCAGGAGAGAAACACTCTTATGGAGAACACCGCAGTTCTGGAAAAGGAAGTGCTGCACACAAGAGACAAGCTTGGCAAAGCAAAGAATCTGATGATTGAACTCGAAGCTCAGACTCTTGCCCTTCAGGAGAAGCTGATGGCTGTAGAGGAACAGTGTACAGTGGAAGACAACCCTTTCCTGGGAAAATCCCCGGCAGAACTTGCCTCTGAACTCAGCTCTAAACAATCTGTGCTTGAAAGAATAGGTCCTGTTAACATGCTGGCTGTTTCCGAGTATGAGGAATCTGTGGAGAGGCTTGATTATCTGACAGGGCAGAGGGACGACTTGGAAAATGCGAGAGCTTCGCTTTCGAAAGCTATTTCAGAGATAAACTCCGAGGCAGCAGCCAGGTTTCAGGAGACTTTCCGGAAGGTCAGAGAAAACTTCCAGAAGATGTTTGTCAAACTGTTTGACGGTGGAGAGGGAGATATAGTTTCAATAGAGTCAGATGATCCCCTGGAAGGGGGTATAGAGATTCTGGCAAGACCCCGGGGAAAAAAACTCAAAAACGTAATCGCTCTGTCTGCAGGAGAGAAGGCCTTAACAGCTGTGGCTCTGCTGTTCAGCCTTTACCTAGTAAAACCGTCACCCTTCTGTGTTCTCGATGAGCTTGACAGCCCGTTTGATGATTCAAACACAGATAAGTTCATAGAGATTCTCAGAGAGTTTGTTGGTAACACGCAGTTCATCGTAATAACGCATAACAAGCGAACCATGGAAGGTTCCGACGTGCTTTACGGAATAACAATGGCCGAGGAGGGCGTTAGTACCATTACCTCGGTGAACCTGGAAGAGATGGTTCAGAGCAGTTGAATCTTAAAAACAAGTTAAAGAAAAGCAGAGATGCCCTGTCGAAGAAACTGGTTCTTGTTTTCAGGCAGGGGGTGGATGAAGATACTCTTGAGGCGGCCGAGGAGGTGCTGCTCACGGCCGATCTTGGCTGGGAGCTCACCGAGCTTGTACTGAACAGATTCAGAGATGAATACAAGTTGAGCCAGGGTAGCGGCTGGAAGTCGGTTCTTGTTTCCGTACTGCAGGATCTTGTTCCAGAGTACACTCCCTGGAAGCCTGAGGCGGAGCCGGCGGTTACACTTGTAGTTGGGGTTAACGGAGCCGGCAAAACAACAACCATTGCAAGGCTGGCGCAACGCGTAGCCGCAGGTGGGGAAACTGTTCTTATGGGCTGTGCGGATACCTACAGGGCAGCAGCTTCAGAGCAGCTTGCTTTGTGGGGTGAACGGCTTGGTATACCTGTTCATACCAGCGTTGAGGGCACAGATCCAGGGGCTGTTACCTTTGATTCAGTGAAGAGAGCCATTGCAGAGAAATTCAACCATGTGATAATAGATACTGCCGGGAGGCTTCCTACGCAGAAAGGGCTGATGGACGAGCTCTCCAAGGTTTACCGTGTTGCCGGGAAAGCAATGCAGGGGGCTCCCCACAGGGTTATTCTTGTTCTCGACGGTACAGTTGGGCAGAATGCTCTTGCTCAGGCCAGACAGTTTACAGAGTTTATTCCGGTTACAGATATTGTGATAACCAAACTTGATGGAACGGCAAAAGGCGGCTCGGTGTTTGCCATGGCCAGGGAGTTGGGTTTACCCATCAGATACATAGGGGTTGGCGAAGGATCAGACGATCTGGTTGTTTTTAACGGAAGGGCATTTGTTGAAGCAATTGTTGGAGGAGACGACTGAGTCAGGCGGTCTTGATGTCAGTCTTCTTGTAAAAAACTACGGTAAGAAAACCGCTGTCGCCGGCCTCTCTTTTTCTGTGAAGAAGGGCGGTATCTTCGCCCTTCTCGGGCCAAACGGGGCAGGGAAAACAACCACTCTGAAGATGATTAGCGGTTTGATTATTCCCGACTCCGGAACTGTAACACTGAATGGCAGACCTGCTTCAGAAGTCAGACAGAAAGTTTCCTATGTACCAGATGAGCCCACGATTTTTCCCAATCTGTCGGGAAGAGAGTTTCTGCGATACACCGGGAGGCTCCGGGGGCTTCCCAGGGCTGTAATTGATCAGAGAACGATGCTCTGTTCCAGGCTTTTCGAAATGGATACCTGGCTGGACAGCAGATCAGGATCATACTCACATGGAATGATACAGAGGGTAATTCTGTCAAGCGCTTTTGTAGCGAAACCAGATCTGTACGTTATCGACGAACCCCTGGTAGGTCTTGATCCGCCTGCTGCGGAAACATTCTGGAGAATGGTGGAAGGTGCTGCAGCTCAAGGTGCTGTTGTTATTATTTCAACACACACGCTTTCAATAGCTTCGATGCACTGTAAACGATTCGGTATTATTCACCACGGCAATCTTCTTCAAACTGTTACGAAGGGGGAGTTGTCCGGAGATGATCTGCAGCAGATGTTTTTCAGAATCACAGGCACTTCACCGGCGGAGATTAACGACTACTTTCAAAGGGATGCGGTTCTTACGGAATAATTCTCCCTTTTCACAGCCTCCTGTACTGCTTATAAATCAAACAGGAGTTTCGTAACGGGGGAGGAGGATCACTTGGCTGGTGTTCACAGCGGCAAGTACCCGTCCTCCGATACCCTCACCGGCCTGGGAGACAAAGAAGCCTTTTCAAGAGAGTTTACCAGATGCGTTGCCGATAAGACTTCAGAACACACTGTTTTTTCACTGATCATAATTGACATAGACCACTTCAAAAGCGTTAACGACGGGTTCGGGCACAGGCGTGGTGATCAGATCCTTGCTGAGTTCGGAAGAAGGGTTCTTGAGGTCTCCCGGGAAAATGATATGGTATTCCGGTACGGTGGTGATGAGTTTACGGGAATACTTCACGGGACTGATACATATGAGGCGATGAAGTTTTCCAGGCGTCTGCTTGAAAGGGTAGATGGAGAAGAGTTCAAAGGCAGTCCTCCGCTGTCAATTACACTGAGTATTGGTATAGCCCAGTTCCCGGTAGACGGTTCTTCTGTAAGAGAGTTGTTTGATTCGGCAGACAGAAGGCTGTACGCGGCCAAACGCTCCGGCAGGAACAGAGTGGTGTCGGCGGATGATCCTGACCAGCTTGAAAATGGAAACAAGATTCAGGGCAGACTGCTGGGAAGAGAAAAAGAACTAGCCTCTTTCATGCAATTTACCGAAGAGGCAGGCGAAAAAGGACGAGGGTTTTTTCTTGTACTGGGGCCCGATGGTGCAGGAAAAAGCAGCTTTCTTGATGCGGCAGCGTCAATGCTTTCACTAAACGACTACAAGCTTATTAAAATCTCTGGCAACCGCACTGATCTTCAGGCACCTCATTCGGCAATTGCTGCTTCTCTGGCGTGCGAACCGAACGAGGACGCAGTTATAGATGCCCTTTACTCCTACGTCGAGGCTTCAATGAGTTTTGGTGTGTTTCTTAAAGACATGCACCTTACAGACTCTGCGTCCATCGAAGATGTGAAAAAGTTCTATTCGGTCTATCCTGGATGGATGGTGATTGCAGCTTCTACTGAAAGAAGCGTGATGAACCAGAGCAGCGAATTCGGTGGGGTTTCAACGTCAATAAGACTTGGTCCCATATCGCAGGAAGACTGCAGAGCCTGGTTCAGGGCGGTTCTTATGTGGGATCCACCAGGCGACTTCCTGGAGTGGTTTCACAGCGAAACAGGGGGTTTGCCCGGTCTGTTTGCCCAGGGTATCAGACATCTGGAAAGAAGGGGATACCTGATAAACTCAGGCGGCAGCTACAGTATAGATTCCGACTGCATGAATTTTCTTCTAAGCAACAGACTGGCATTTGGTACAACAGCAGAGATAAACAATCTGCCGATTGATCTTACACCGTTTCTGGGCAGAGAGCAGGAACTCAGTCGGATAAGAGACCTGTTCGACAGTCAGGCAAAGCTGATCACCCTGAAGGGTATCAGAGGTACCGGGTGCAGGAGGCTGGCCATAAGAGCTGCCGGGCAGAATGAATCACTGTTCACTTCCGGGATCTGCTTGGTAGACTGCGCCTCAGGCGCGGAACCGGCATCTGTAAGACTGTCTGCTGAACTCTCTCTTCCTTCAGGAAAAGACCCGGAAGCCAGCGTTCAGAGTTTTCTTGCTGATGCAGTGATGCTTCTTGTGTTTGTAAATGCCCGGCCCGGTTCTGAAACTGTACACTTTATCGCAGGATTATTGAAAAACTGTTCCGGTGTAACCATAATGACAACATCACGGAATGCTCTGGAAATCAGCGGTGAAGTGGTTGTTCCTGTTGGTGGAATTTCTACTGCAAGGCATTCGGAAGGTGTACCGTCAGATGCGGCAGCAGTGTTTATTCAGTCTGCGGAACGGCTTGCCGGCGTGCGATTTACAAATGACCTTGATCTGGATGTAGTAGAGGATATCTGTGCTCTTGTGGATGGAGTTCCCATGGCAATAGAACTTGCCGCATCGTGGATCAAAGTGATGTCTGTATCATCTATTTACAAAAGAATAAGTGCCAACCCATCGTTTCTTGGCGGCAGGAACGAGGAAGAGAACTTGGACGGATTTTCCGATCTTTTCCAGCACTCATGGGAACAGCTTTCATCTGCAGAGAAGAATGCAGCTCTGCGACTTACAGTGTTTGCCGGCCATTTTACAGTGGAGGAAGCTGAAGAAATATCAGATGTGTCTCTGGAGATAGTAATGTCTCTTGTAGACAGCTCCTTTCTTCTCAGAGATGACCAGGGAATACACATCCCCGCCCTAACCAGCGATTTCATAATACAGGAGGGAGGGGCTTATTCAAGAGGTTTTGAGGTCGCCAGAGAAATGCACTGCAGGTACTTTGCATACAGAGCGGAATTTTTTGGGGAGATGACTCGTACAGGAAGGGAAGCCGGGCGAGGTTTTAACGGAATCAAAGAGTCGTTCAGTGATATCTCCACGGCCTGGAAGTTTGCCATTGAAAAGGGCAGGTACAGGTTTCTTCGGCAGATGCTTGGCCCTGTGTTTACCTACTGCCTGGACAGAGGCAGATTCCGTACAGGTTTCAATATGGTGAAAGAAGCAGTTTCCAATTCGGTCACTGAAATTCCTCAAGGTCTTACAGGCATACTTCTTTCCAGCCAGAGCATGCTGGCCCACCGTATGGGGCGTGTTATCATCGCTCAGGAGCTTATAGAGCAGGCACTTGAAGTTACAGCAGAGCTTTCCGGTACCGACAGAGCGAGTATTCTGTTTACCCGTGGAAGAATGATGATGGAGCTGGGACAGCTTTCAGCAGCGAAAGACTACCTCAATCGGGCACTGAATATTTACACGGATCAGGAGAAGCACATATATGCGCTGGAGGTACAGCTGGAGATTCTGAAGTGTAATCTTGAAAGCGGTAACTTCAGCATGGTACGGTCAACGCTTCCGTCTGTTGCAGAACAGTGCAGGCAGTATTCTTTCAGAACCGGTGAATGGAAAACAAGGTTGTATATGGGTAATCTGGCTGCGGCAGATGGTGATTTCAGACGGGCAAGAGAAGCGTTTCTAAGCTACCTTTCGGCGGTCAAAACTGCAGGGTACAAGGGTTTGTGTGCCATGGCTCTGAACGAGGTTGCAGGGGCAGAGGCCAGCCTGGGAAGCTACGGAGAAGCTGAACAGCATTATCTGGCATCAGCGGAATACTACAGAAAAATAGGAAGCACTCGCGGGCAGGCGGGTATCAAACTCAATCTGGCAGTTGTGAACCGGATGAGGGGCAGAAGTGAAGAGGTAAGAAAAAACTACTCGGAAGCTCTTGAACTTGGTGAGAAATCCCACGATGAGAACATCATCGCGAACTCTCTGTGCGGTCTTGCATTCAACTGCATTGAATCAGAGGAAATTGTCCAGGCCGGTTCTTTCCTTAAAAGGGCAGCCGGTATTGCAAACCATTCAGGAAACAAGCCTGTTTTAATCAGAGCTCTGTACGGTCTGGCTGTTCTTGACAGTATGAACAGCAACCCGGTTCGGGCGGCAATAGCAGCCCTGGCTCTTCTTCACAACAAAGCGGCTGATTCAGAGGCCGAGGTGTTCTGTATGGAACTTATAGGTACACTGAGGAAAGATCTGGGCGAGGCAAAAATAGAGGAACTGAAGCAGGATGCAGACGCTACTACCCTGGGTGAGGTACTGGATATGTACAGTGATATTGTTACAGGTAATGATAACAGCACTTATCGGGCTACCTGAAACAACTTCAGTTTTTAGCAAAACACAACCTGTGGAGTCGAGTAAACTCTGGTTTGACTTTCAGAAGCGCGCGTACTGCAGCTCACCTGTTTCGGGGTTGCTCAGGGTATGTTTACAGGGTAGAATATTCACGATATTATGGGGTTTTGTGCAGACAATCTGTTTTGATCAAGGAGTATTTCATGGCTTTATCCACGAAGCCTTTAAGCGGTATGCGCCAGAGGTTTCCAGAGCAGTTCAGGGTAGAGAAATTCGTAACGGATGTGCTTTCCGACTCTTCTCTTTCAGCCGGTTTTCAGGAGTATGACGGGCCTGTAATCGAGCCGCTTGCTCTTTTTGCAGCCAAGTCCGGCGGGGAACTGGTGGGAAGGCAGAGCTACAGTTTTACCGACAGAGGTAAGCGGGAAGTGATCCTGCGCCCGGAGATGACTCCATCCCTTGCAAGAATGGTTGCATCCTGTGGTGAACTGCAGCTGCCTGTACGGTGGTTTTCCATGCCGCTGTGTTACAGGTATGAAAGGCCGCAGCGGGGAAGGGTTCGCGAGTTCCTGCAGTTCAATCTGGATATTCTGGGTTCAAACAGCCTTGCCTCTGAACTTGAAGTAATTCTGGTGCTGAACGGAATAATGAAAACTTTCAAAGCCCCGTCTTCCATATACAGAATTGGGTGGTCAAGCAGAAGGTTTATGACAGATGCACTTTCGCGGTGTGGTGTTAAGGAAGAGCTGCAAAGCAGTGTGTTCTCCGCAATAGATAAAAGAGATAAAATGAAGGAGGATGAGTGGGCGGATTATCTTCTTCAGGCTTGCGGAAGTGACACAGAGGTTGCTGAAAAAGTTGCTTTTCTTGTTTTGGTTGAATCTCTTTCAGACAGCTGGCTGGTAAGTCTTATGGCTGAAAGCTCTGCGTTCAGGGAAGTGCAGAAGTTTGATCAACTGCTTAAGAAAACCGGTATATCCAGCGCAGAGTTCTCTCCGGGTGTTGTTCGGGGGCTTGATTACTACACCGGGATAGTTTTTGAACTTATGGATACCGGCAGCGGGAACCGCAGGTCTTTGTGCGGTGGTGGAAGGTACGACAACCTTGTGGGTCTTTTCGGAACCGGCAGAATCTCAGGTGTAGGTTTCGGGCTCGGTGTGTTGACCCTTACTCTTTTTCTCGAGTCATACGGGCTCATTCCGGAAAGTGTGAAACAGGCAGCGCTGGCTGATGTGTACATCGCTGTTGCGTCTCCATCTGTGGTTGCTGACGCGGGTTTACTCGCAGAATTTCTCCGGAGCAGGGGTGTCAGGGTAATGATGGATGTGTCCGGAAAAAAGCTTGGAAAACAGTTCAGCGAGGCTTCACGCAACAGAATATCCAGGGTGATTACCGTTGGAGAAAATGAGGTTCAAAAAGGTATATACAGAATGAAAAATCTTTCAGACGGAAAGGCTGCAGAAGGGTCTGCTGAAGAGTTGATCAGGGTGCTTAGGTAGGGTGATGCGTTTGTCATCTCTTCGAAGCAGCAGGGTATTCAGAGCCGTTCTTATTGTTCTGGCAGTGGTTCTGGTAACCATTTCATCCGGTCCAGGCGGCAGCTCCGTCACACGAATTACATCCGGTGTTCTGCTGGTTGTAGGAGGCCTTTTCTTTTACCTGGTGGCAGGCAACATTCTAAGCGGGCTCAGTTTGTCTCGAAGAATGGTTCTTGCATTTTTCACCATGGTGCTGCTGTGGGGTCTTACAGGTTTCGCGGGAGTTTTGAACCATACGGAAACCATTCCGGAGAACTCCGACAGAGCCGAAAGAATCAGGGAACTGGGTCGAAGAATTGACAACGTAGCCGAGGTTGGAAGCGGACAGGTAAAAACCTTTATGGACTCTACGTTTACCGGGCAGACCGGTCAGTTTCTAGAGACCATAGGCGAAGTAACAGGAGCGGCGACCGGTGTTCTTATAGATGCAGTTCTAACCTCAACCAGCATAGACACTTCTGCGGGAACAGATACGCTTTCAGATGAACACCGGGGAAGCAGGCGGCCCGTTGCCATGATACCGCTGCTTCGGCTGGCCATTCTTGCCGTTTCTCTGATTCTGCTTGCAACGGTGCGCGGGTTTGTTTTTACAGACAGAACACCTTACTCTGTATGGCTTTACAGAATTACAACAGCAGTAGCCTTCATAACTTCTGTTCTTCATGTAACAGGCCTGAACATTGTGGTGAGTTCAGAAGACAAGTTGTTCAACGGAATACAACTCGACCTGTCCAGTCTGCTTCTTCTCATGGCTGCTGTGGGGCTGGGATTCAGTCAGAGATGGGTTCAGTATCTTTCCAGGAAAGCCAGGGTTTTTCTTATCGCTGCTGCATTTGTCTGTGTGCTCATGGGGCGAAGCATCTATTACTATATGGCCGGTAATGCTTTCCCGGGGGCAGGCGGTCTAGATACAGCTGTTGTTCTTATTGTTGTCATCTACAACCTTTTTACGCTGATGACCATGCTTCTTCAGCTTCCCACTGCAAGAATATTAGAAAAAAGATACAAAGAACTGGGAGCTCTGCAGGATCTGAGCCAGACACTGAACTCGAGTTTTGAAATGGAGCAGCTGGGTGCCGCCGCTGTAAGGCTGGGTGCCAGACTGGCCGACTCCGACTACTGCTGGTTCCACATGAACGATGGCAGAAAAGATCAGTGGTTCAGCAGAAACAAAGAGCTGAAGAACATAACCCGCTACCTGGGAAGTGCGTGGTATGAGGGGGTTGAACGAAGAATAGATTCAACCGGGCACGGTTTTATGATAAACAACTACCGCAGAAGTTCTCTTCGGAAACTTGAGAATACAAAGAAGGGCTTTACTCGCATCGCCTCGATGGTTGCCGCGCCTGTTGAAGTGCGGGGGGAGAGGCTGGGAGTTATCGTTGCAGCCAGTACCAGGCAATTCTTTTTTGTGGAGTACACCAGGGGTCTGTTTGACAGTTTCGCAAGACAGATAGCTCAGTCTATACAGATTGCCCGGCTTTTTGGAGAGAAACTGCACCGACAGACCCTGGAGAAAGAGCTGGAATTGGCCAGAAGTATTCAGAAAAATCTGCTGCCTGGAAGCCTGCCCCAGCCTGCGGGATGGGAAATAGCGGCACTGAGCATTCCGTCCAGGGTAATGGGAGGCGACTACTATGATGTGCTGTCTCTTCCCGGTGGAAGAATCGCTGTGGCAATAGCCGATGTTTCTGGTAAGGGAGCTGCTGCTGCCATGCTTATGGCAGCTCTTCAGGCCAGTTTGATTACCCTTTTAAAAGAAGATTTATCTGTTGAAGTTACCACATCAAGGTTGAATATATCTCTGTGTGAAAGAATGCCTGATGCAACTTTTATTACCTTCTTTCTGGGTTTTATTGATCTCGATACAGGCGTGATTGAGTATTGCTCTGCAGGTCACGACTCACCTATTCTGTGTGCTCCGGGAAAATGCAGCGAAGCAGACACCCTTGACAGGGGTGGATTGATTCTGGGGGTTGTTCCAGATGCCGAGTATGAAATGGGGCGGGCCAATATAGCCCCAGGGGCAAAACTGCTTCTCTACACAGATGGTATAACTGAAACCATGTCTCCTTCTGAAGAGCCTTTCGGTGTAGACAGACTTCGGAACATCGTTGTCAACCACTGCAATGAAACTGGTGAAGCTCTTGTAGAGACTGTAAGAAAGCTGGTAGAGCTTTTCCGTGAAGACAGCGATCAGGATGATGATTTAACTGTTTTAACAGTTGTCAGAACTCTGGATACACCCAGCAGTACTGAAGGAGAACAGTTTGAAAGTTGATTCTGCCAAACCTGTTCTTGATTCACGGTCTGCCACAGCTTCGGGATTCCAGCTTGAAAAGCGCTGACCGTACTCTGACTGCGGGTTTTATCGTTATTGGAATTCTTGTGGTTGCCGGTGTGTTTACGAATACCCTGTACCTGGTTGCAGGTGGTATTGCCGCAGCTCTTCTGGCTGGTATGTTTGCCGCAAATCCCACTGGTCTTGCCGCAATGCTGTTCGGTGTGCAGATTGTTTTTACAACCGGCTTTCTGGGAAGCATCAGTTTTTACGCCGGCCCGTTCAGGTTATGCATGGATAACCTGCTCCAGATGTGGATTTTCTTCCTGTGGATCGGTGCTTTCATAGACGGAGACGGCAGAACAGGCAAAACAAAGTCCGGAAACCTCATTATTGTGCTTGTTTCCCTCGGGCTGTTTGCGTTTATCCATGGAATTGCCGCCGGTTACGATGCTGAAACTGCCGCGGTTTTTCTGAAGACGATCATGGGTTACATGTTCTTCTTCCCGGCAATGTGGATACTAAAAGACCGCGGAAAAATGAGAATTCTGGTTTCAACTGTTCTTGTGGCATCTGTTATCGCCGCGGCATGGGTGATCTTCAAGGGTTACACAGGCGGCGAGGGGGTGTATCTCAGGCAGACATCCGGTCTGAGAGTGTCATCGAGAGAGGTAAATGTTGTTGTAACCGGTCTGCTTCTTGTAACCATGCTTCTCTGGAAGAGATACAGAGGGGTTCATGTTGTTCCCTCTGTCGCCGCTATTCTCGTCATGGGTGCCGCCATTCTTCTGGGGCAGTCCAGGGCACTGTGGCTTGCTGTATCTGCAGGGGCACTCATGGCCTTTGTTGCAGACATGAGTCGCCCTGGCGAAGGGGGTTTCAAACTCAGCCGGCTTGTTTCAAGGGTACTGCTTCTGGTGGTGTTTATCGGTGGTTCAATAGCCTTTGTCGCAGCGGCCGGTCTGTTGTCTGCGGCGGATGTGGCGGCCAGGAGCGGTGGTGCCGACGGAGGTCTTGCCGGTGATGTGTCTCTGTGGGCGAGATTTCTGTCGTGGTGGGAAATTATCCGTACTGTGACGGCTTCTCCGTTAGTGCTTGTTTTTGGTACAGGTTTTGGACACAGAATCACATATTTCAGACCTGATCTTGTGGCTGAGGTGTCTATCCCGTATGTCGATGGCAGTTTTTTCCAGCTTCTGCTGAACCAGGGCCTGACAGGTTCCCTGACCCTGGCGTTTCTGTACGCAGGGGGTATTGCAGGTAGTTTCCGCACTGTGCTGAAGACCGTGTCCGCAGGGAAAACAGTGCTGGCTCTGTGGCTTACAGCATCTTTTACCGCTCTCACAATAGCAGCCTTCAGCGGTTCACTGATAACCAACTACAGGTTCACTTCTCTCTGGGCTTTTATGTTTGCGATTCTTGAGACTATCAGGGTAAAATCTCCCCGCAAAAGTTGAATTTAAATCGGGTATTCCTTATATTCGCGGGGAGTTTTAACCCCTTTTCAGTGAATTGAATTCAAACCTAACAAGAGGCTGAAATGAAAATTCTGGTTATTAACAGTGGCAGTTCATCGATCAAATTTCAGGTAATTGACAGGGACACGGAAAAAATGCTTGCGTCAGGGCTCATCGAACGGGTCGGGCTCAGCGAAGGCAGAATGAAGTACAGGTGTGGAGACACGAAAATTGTAGTTGACAAGCCGATCCCTGATCACGAGACAGGTCTTGACCTTCTTTTAAAGACGATAGTTGATCCGGAAATAGGAGCATTGTCATCCCTCGATGAAATAGGTGCCTGCGGTCACAGGGTGGTTCACGGAGGAGAAAAGTTTACCAGCTCCGTTCTTATCGATGATGAGGTTCTGAAGGGTCTTGAAGAGGTTAGCGGTCTGGCTCCTCTGCACAATCCGGCGAACATCATGGGTATCAGGGCTGCCATAAAGAAACTTCCAGGTGTTCCTAATGTGGCGGTGTTCGACACTGCTTTCCATCAGACAATGCCTCAGGTTAACTACATGTATGCCCTTCCTTACAAGCTTTACGAGGAATACGGTATGAGGCGTTACGGTTTTCACGGAACAAGTCACCAGTTTGTTGCCCAGCGTACTGCAGAGATTCTGGGAAAGCCTCTTGAAGAGCTGAACATCATCACCTGCCATCTGGGTAACGGATGCTCAGTAACAGCAGTTAAGGGCGGCAAGTCAATCGACACCAGCCTTGGTTACGGAACATTCTGCGGTCTTGTTATGGGTACCAGATCCGGCGATGTGGATCCTGCCATTCTTCTCGACCTCATGGAGAACAAAGGGTGGTCGATCGAGCAGGTAAAGAAAATGGTGTACAAGGAAAGCGGTCTTCTGGGGCTAAGCGAGATATCAATGGACATGCGAGACATTGAAGAGAAAATGTTCGCAGGAGACGCAAGAGCAAAGCTTACTTTCGAGATATTTGCCGACAGGGTAAAGAAATACATCGGTTCCTACGCCGCGACCCTTGGAAAACTTGATGCCGTGGTGTTCACCGCCGGTATCGGCGAGAATGGATGGGAACTTCGCGAGCTAATCTGTGATAACATGGATGTGCTCGGTATAGAGCTGAACAGGGAAGCTAACCAGGTAAAAGGTGTGGAGAGAATAATATCCACTTCCCAGAGCCGTGTAGCGGTGCTTGTTGTTCCCACAAATGAAGAATTGATGATTGCCAGGGAGACTGTTCGTCTGGCAGTATAGGTTGGCAACTGAGGAGGTTGAACTTTGAGCTGTTTTGTGATGTTCGGCCTCCTTTTGTTTTCTCAGGTTCCGCAGTACAGCATCACCTGTGATCCCGCCCAGTTCGATTACATGATGGATAATTATGAGGAAGAGATAACCATTGCCTGTACAGTGGAACACCAGGGTGAGGTTTACGATAGCTGCACCATGCGTATCCGTGGCGACACTTCCAGAGGGTTCAGGAAGAAGTCATACAGAATAGAATTCCCCCCCGACAATCCGCTTGAAGGCAGAACTTCCTGGAACTTCAATGCTGATTTTCTGGATCACTCCTATACAAGATCCTGGCTTTTTTCACGGGTTCTCTCTGATATGGGTTTCCCGTGTTTTCAGGTTACCCACGCAGTTTTGTCTGTTAACGGAGGCAACAGTGGGCTTTTCCTCCGGGT
The DNA here is from genome assembly GCA_964604135.1 of uncultured bacterium. GTDB lineage: Bacteria > Fermentibacterota > Fermentibacteria > Fermentibacterales > JCC-6 > Sabulitectum. The sequence continues at coordinate 27,711 of CAZRXU010000018.1, forward strand.
AGAACCTGTAAACAAAGCATTTCTTACAAGAATCGGGTTCGATATCGAAGGAAATCTGTACAAGGCCGCAAGGGATGGCTCGTGCGCCTGTATCTACGATGATGTGGATTCTGTGTGGGCAAAGAAAACCAACGGTTCCTCCGGCATGAACGATCTGATACAGTTGATCACTGAAGTGGAATACACAGATCACACCTGCTTCCAGGCATACATGGACTCTACATTCACAATGTACGGTTCCTATGGTTTGATCCGGATGCTGGCTATAAACTCCGCTTTTGCCAACAACAGCACCTACTACCACAACTACTACCTTTTTCACGATGTTGACGGCACAGGTCTGTGGACAATGCTTCCATGGGATGTAGACAAAATTCTTTACAACAACCTTGGTATCGGCTACGGAGCCTGCACAACAAGAAATTGGTTTGACAACCCTCTTAACGCCAGAACCCTCGAGGTTCCGTCCTTCAGAGATGCTTTCATAGACTCTGTTGAAGTATTCTATTCAGCATACCTTACAGAGGAAAAACTTCAGTTCTGGTCCGATTCTCTTGAAGCAGTTCTAGGAGGAATTGTTTTACAGGATAGCTGCGACGGTACAGACCTGCATGGCTTCCTTGAGGCATCCGACCTTCTTTTTGATAACATGCTTTCCAGAAGAACCAACCTTCAGTGGCATTTCCAGTACAGGTACTACCCTTTCCGCTCTATCCGATCTGACACACTTTCAACAGGCAGCCTTACGGTTTCATGGCATCCAACTGAAGACCCTGCTGGAAACCCCGCAGTGTACAGCGTGATTGTAAGAGACAGCCTGGGCCCTGACACACTGGATGTATTCCGTGTGGACGGCATTACAGATACAACCTACACCATAGACGGTCTGGCTGAAGGCGAGTACCACTGGGTTGTTGAAACCGAGGCTCAGGGTGGCTGGCGAGTGACAGAAGCAACGCCCAGATACAATCCTTTCCGGGTGGTTGCCCCTGTGCAGCTTTCCGGTACACTGGATCAGAATACCACCCTTTACTCTGCCCTGTCTCCCTATTTTGTTCAGGGGGAAGTAACTATTCCCAGGGATGGAAGCCTTACAATACAGCCGGGAGTTACAGTTCTTATGGCAGAGGATGGAGCCATCAACTGTCTGGGCACAATAGATTCCCGGGGAACACAGCAGGACTCGGTTTACTTCATGGCGCAGAACTCTGCTGCAGGGTGGAGGGGAATCCGCCTGCAGGGTGGATCTTCCACAATGCAGTACACATCGGTCACCGGCTCAAGGGGTTATTCATCATCCCCTGGAACCGATTTCGCGGCTCTGTGCGGCCACGCAACAGATGTTGTTATCGAGCACTGCAGTTTCCGAAACAATTGGAGTTGTGTAAAACTTATTGAGGGAACCGCCCGGGTAAGCAGCAGCCGGTTTATAAACAACAGAGGTGAGCTGTTCTTTATTCAGGAGGGGCAGTCTGCCAGTGTTACCAGCTCAGAGTTTGCCAACCTTTACAATCCGGTTGCTTCAAGCATGGACGGCATCGAGTTTCATCTGTGCACAGGCGGAGAATTCACAGTGAACAACTGCACAGTTGAAGACATAGACGGAGACTGCATAGATATGAATGCCTCTTCAGTGACCATCACGAACACAAGGCTTTCAAGGTCTACAGACAAGGGTTTTTCCATAGGGGCCCCCACAGGGGGAAGCGGCAGCGGCTCACTTGTTGTGATTGAGAACTGTGTTGTAACAGAATGTCCATACGGAATAGGCGTAAAAGACGGCGCAGAGGTCCACGGTACGGGAATGGTGTTCTCGCAGTGTGAAACTGCGGTAAGATCCTACGAGAAAACCTCTGGAATGGGCGGTGGAACAGCCCTCATATCAAACACAGTGTTCACCGACTGCCCTGAACCTGTAACTGTTGACCAGGGAACAGTCTCCACATCGTGGTCAATTTCCGATACAAAGCAGCTTCAGGGAACAGGCAACATCCAGGGCGATCCTGTGTTCACTCAGGGCTTTTATCCCGCGTGGAACTCGCCGTGTATCAATTCAGGTGATCCTGATGAACAGGACCCAGACGGCAGCAGGCGCGACATAGGCGCTTTCTTTTTCCCCACTTCGTTTAACTTAGTAGCTGTTAATGAACTCATGGCTTTGAACACCGCCGCAATTCTCGACGACTGGGGCAGATCGTCAGACTGGATAGAGATCTACAACGGGGAAGACTACGATATAGACGCAGGTGTTCTTGTGTTTTCCGATTCCGATTCGGCAAGGGTGGAACCCTGGTCTGTGCCCAGAGGCACAATGATTCCCGCAGGAGGTTTTTTGCTTCTGTGGGCAGACGGTGACGGCTGGAAAGGCGGTACTCACCTGCCGTTCAGACTCTCCGGTTCGGGGGACGGTTTCAAACTGGGCAGGATCGTTCCTGGAAGCGGCCAGTCTCCCCGGGTTTCTACCATGGAACAGGTTGAGTTCGATCAGCAGACTGAAGATGTTTCATTCGGCAGGTTCCCCGACGGAGGCCGGTGGCAGATACTGAACAAGCCAACCCCGGGCTACAGCAATGGAATACTGTACACAGTGCCAACTGTGCTTGGGTGGCCCAGACCCAACCCCTGCACCACAGGAACTGTAACCATGGGCATCACAGTTGCAGGCGGTGAAACCGATGTGTTCGTTTACGATATGGCAGGCAGAAAGGTTGCCACAATTGCAGACGGTGTTCTTACTCCTGGAACACACATAGTTTCGTGGAACACAGATGGCCTGCCTTCAGGTGTTTATCTGATCTTCGCCAGGTGTGCCAGCCAGACCCCAGCATCCGCCAAAGTTACAGTACTGAACTGAGGAAATCAGAAATACAGCCCGGCCCAAGGCGCGTGCCGGCAGATAATACCAATATCAGTTTAATAACACTACAGTCTCAACAGCGGACTCTGGCCCGAATCAGATAACAGCCTGAAGAAACATCCTCGGGCACTGTCTACCAGTGCTCCGGTTCTGAAAGTATTCGCCCATAGATCGCCGATTAATCATACGGTTCACATCAACTGATTCCCGTAACGAACTGGTTCAAATCAATTATCGGCTGAGGCCTCACTTTAAGTCGGTGCCGTGAAATGCATTGTGTAGTAAGAAATACGGCATGGATGTTTTGCATTCAAGAAGTGCTTATCTTTCACGAAGACAGGGGTGCAGTGCTGGTGATTGTGCTGCACACCGGCAGGAAGATGGAAGAATCAGCCACAGTATGCAGCCAGAAAAATGTGCAGTATACAAGCAGATAATTGCTAAGAAAATCATGTTGAATATGAAAATCAGGGAGAACAATGAATAATAAGGTAATTGCCTTGCTGATAGCATCTGTCTGTTCCTGTGCTTCTGAGAACAGAAACATTGAAATTACAGAATACAGGGATGTGGAGTGGACTGTTCTGGAAAAATACGAGAACTGTTTTAATCCCGACACAGAATACAACAGAAGAGAAAGTTACGAAACATATGGCAGCCCGGGATTATTGCAGGCAGACTGTTATGGTGTTGTTTATACTCTGAACAGAGGACGTGATTTAGATATTAAGCCAGGTTTGGGTGCCTGCGATAAATATGGTAATGTGATTTGGGAAGTTAACAATGTAAGTGACTACAGTGTAGAGAGTATGTGCATAAAGGGGGAAACAGTACTGGCATTTACCATTGATGATGTGCAGCGCATCAGAGAGTATGACAGACAAACCGGAAATCTACTGTGCACTGTTGAGCCGGAATTGCCAGAGTCAGATAGAGATGACGGTATAAAGATTTACGAAATATCCACAGATGGAAGTACTCTGTATGGTACATCTATGTTCGATGTAAAAACAGTTTTTGCGTTGAATCAGGAATACCAATTAATAGACCAGCTTACTGGAGACTTGAACAGAAGCGTAAGTGAAGATATATACACCCTTTGCAACAGTGACACAGACTTGTTTCTGGGTGCGTTGCATGGTGACAGGGTATACAGAATTGCTGTTGATGGAACCAAAACAGATACGCTGCAATTCGGGTACAGGGAATTAAGGCCCATATTGCTCACAAATGATGGAATTCCTCTGATTGTGTCTGAAGTTATTCAGGATATATGCTATGAAGACGGGGCATTATGGGCGGTTATAGGAGGATGTGCCTTTCCATCCGATTCAAGCGAAATATGGAGGGTAGACCTTAACACAAACACTGCTACTGTTATTCCTGTTTCGGAATCAGTTCTTTCACTTGCCGTGGAAAGAGATACAATTTATATAACAACTGCAGAGGTTAAATACGAAAGCGACAACACTGAAGTTAGCGGAGAAACATGTCTGTATATGGGAATACTCTAGCAGTAACGGTTTTAATCTGTGTTGTAAGCGGTTGCGGTGGAAAATTCGACCGGGATACTGCCGAGGGCTGGAAAGCCTGGGCTGAATCTTCCAGTGAAGGGCTCTGGGGGGGTAGTGAAGAACACAGCGTTGAGTTATTACAGGTAAAAGAATACTGCGGCGAGAACGATGACTTCGGGGTGTATATTCCAGAGGGTCTGGCCATGTCTGGCGATACACTGTTTGTTACTGATACTGCCAACCAAAGCATAACATGTTTCACTGTTGACGGAACTGTTCTTTGGAATTCCGGGGAGGCAGGAGAGGGGCCGGGGAACTTCACAACAATAGGGAACATAACTTCCGGTGATGATGTAATAGCAGTGTGCAACAAAGCACTGGGCAGAGTTGATATACTCGACAGGTATAACGGTGAATGGGTCAGTTCAGTTCAAGTATTCTGGCCTTTCGATGTGGCTATAGAACACGATTCTCTTTACGTTGCCAGCGTAGGCACCGAAACCCTGATATCAGTATTTTCAATTTCTTCCGGGGAGTTGTTGTATGGTTTCGGGAATGACTTTTGGGAAGAAGGATCACTTGGAGAATTATCTGTTCAGGGCAATGCGAATAT
>CAZRXU010000019.1:0-31060 GCA_964604135.1 uncultured bacterium
CGAAAGAACGGAAAACAGGTTTATTACAGCCTTAGAACGCCGTGTGTACTGGGGTTTTTAAACTGCTTTGATCAGGTAATACAGATGAATGTAAAACAGGAAACAGAGTATTTGAACAGCCGGGGGCACAAGGAATGAACTGGAAAAAAGAGTGGAAGGTACTGGCCCTGATAGTTGGAGTATTTCTGGGCGTTTACTTTTTGCCTGTGGGAAAGCAGAGATTTGATTTCTCGGTGATTGAGGCGCTTGAACTCGCAAAGTGGTATGCCAGGGAACATGTGCTGCTGTGTCTGATGCCTGCTTTTTTTATTGCCGGTGCCATCGGCGTGTTTGTAAGTCAGGGATCAGTTATGAAATATCTAGGGGCAGGTGCGAAGAAGATTGTTGCCTATACCGTTGCATCCGTGTCCGGTTCTGTTCTTGCAGTGTGTTCCTGCACGGTTCTTCCATTGTTTGCCGGAATCTACAGAATGGGAGCAGGTCTTGGCCCTGCAACTGCATTTCTGTACGCAGGTCCGGCAATAAATGTTCTTGCAATAATACTAACCGCCAGAATTCTGGGGGTGGAGCTGGGAATTGCAAGGGCTGTTGGTGCTGTGGTTTTCAGTATTCTCATAGGGTTTCTGATGCACCTGCTTTTCAGAAAAGATGAGAAAACAAGGCAGGCGGCAGTTCCTGTGTCGCTGCCTGGAGAGGGCTCAAGGGCTCTGTGGAAGAATGCCGTTTTCTTTTTTATTCTCGTGGCAATAATGGTTGCTGCAACATGGGGCGGCTGCAACTGCACCGACAGTTTTCAGAACACCATCTACGGCATGAAACAACAGATACTTTCCGTTCTCGCTGTGGCTCTGGGGGTTGTTCTTGTTGCATGGATGAAGATAAAACTCTGGAAAATTACTGCAGTTGCCGCTGTTGTGGTACTGGCTTCCGTTGTTGTCCCCGAAGGCTTTACCATTCCATTCGTTGCCGGAATGATAGGTCTTTCGGTGGTTCTTGCTACTGGTGGCGGGGAGGGAGCACAGTGGTTTGAGGCAACATTCGGGTTCGCCCGGCAGATACTGCCGTTACTTCTGGCAGGTGTGCTTGTGGCAGGGCTGCTTCTGGGGCGTGTTGGTTACGAAGGGCTTATTCCGTCTTCATGGATAGAAACTGCAGTTGGCGGCAATTCGCTTCGGGCGAATCTGTTTGCGTCAGTTGCAGGTGCATTTATGTACTTCGCCACGCTAACAGAAATTCCAATTCTTCAGGGTCTTATGGGAAGCGGTATGGGAAAGGGCCCTGCTCTGGCTCTTCTGCTTGCAGGGCCGGCACTAAGCCTGCCGAACATGCTGGTTATCAGAAGCGTGATGGGTACAAAAAAAACAGTTGCATTCGTTGCTCTGGTGGTTGTTATGGCAACTGTCAGCGGTATAATTTTCGGTAAGATGTAAAGGAGAAAACAATGGTGAAGATACAGGTGCTGGGAACTGGCTGCCCCAAATGCAAAAAACTGGCTGAAGCAGCGGGGAAAGCGGCTGTGGAGCTGGGTCTTGATTACGAACTGGAAAAGGTAACCGATCTTAACGAAATAATGAATTTCGGTGTGATGATAACACCAGCTCTTGTAATTGACGGAGAGGTGAAAGTTGCCGGGACAATACCCACCATGGAAGATCTGGCTGAATATCTTTCCCGCAGCAGAGAAGTGAGGTAATAATGCAGAATGTACTGCAAAGTATGACTTTTGACTACATCGGCCAGGCGAAACACAAGATGACCGCCAAGCAACTCTATGCCATGGAACAGGTTGTATTGCTCGATGTGAGAACCAAGGAAGAGGATGAAACCATTTCAATCAGAATGAATCATCACAAAAATATCAGTATACTCCATATTCCAGCGGCACAGATTCCAGACCGACTGCAGGAGATTCCGAAAGATATACCTGTGGCCGTATTTTGCCCGGCTAATGTGAGATCTTCCATGGTCTACCTGTATTTGCGGTCAAAGGGCTTTACAGATGTTCGGATTCTCGCAGGCGGTTACGATGATCTAACCCAGGAAATGAAACCGGGCAAACTGTACAAGTTGCTCAGCTGAAAGAAGAATCGATGGCGCACATGTTCCTTGCAGGTGCTCTTGTCTTCGCGGTAGCAGTTTTTATGACAATGGTTGGCAAGGGTGGCGGCAACTTTTATGTTGTTATTCTGGCTCTTACCGGTATCTCAATGTTTGAGGCTGCGGCAACAGGGCAGTTTATTCTGCTGGCAGCATCAGTTGCTGCAATGGTCATTTTTCAAAGGAACAGATCCATATCCTGGACTCTGGCAGTTGTGATTGGTTCGTTTGTTTCCATTTCGGCCCTGGGCGGTGGCTACAGTTCACACCAGTTCAAAGCAGATACCCTGAAACTTGTTTTTGCCGGTATGCTTGCTGTTGCCGGGGTGGTAATGCTTCTGCCGGTGCCAGCCCAGACAGGTGTATCAACAAAGAAGAGTTTTGGGTATTTCACTATAAAGTACAAATAATCACTCTACAATATCAATTTGTGGATTGCAGTTCCAGTTGCTGTGATAACCGGGTTTGCTGCCGGAATGGTGGGAGTTTCCGGAGGTTCCTTTCTTGTACCGCTTATGGTGCTTGCTTGCGGTGTTCCAATGAGTGTGGCTGTTGGAACAGCATTAGTTCTTATTGCAGTAACAGCCATGATGGGCTTTACAGGACATGCCATTCAGGGAGACTTCTACCTGATGCATGCGCTGCCCCTGGCGGCACTTACCACAGCAGGCGGGGTAATCGGCGGTAGATTTGCGCTGAAAGCAAAACCTGTAAACCTTAAAAAAGTGTTCGCTTACACAAACTGGCTTGCGACATTGTTCATGGTAGCCAGCGTTCTGCGTTCAAAAGGAATAATCTGAATCAGCAACAGTATTTACTTTAGTTGCAGCACAAGGAGTTTGGTACCCGGGAACAATTTCGTATTCTGGAATAGTATAGTAGCTACACAGGTAGTGTTATTCAGGAGAGCGAAAGAGTGGTGAAAATGAAGTATCTGATGGCGGGGCTGGTTCTCGCATTTAGCGGCTATTCGTCTGAGTTCATGCAGATGACGCCCATCGGAAATGAATGTATTCCTGTGAGCGTGGAACTGTCCGGCTGCAGGGAAGCTTCGGCAGCACTTGATCAGCTGGAGTTTGATATAGATTTTTCAGGTATTCTTGAAACAGCAGATCGTGGAGAAGGTTATGCCCACGCAAGATGTGTTCTGACTGGCAGAAACGGAAGTTACACGCTTTCGGTGGATGTAAAGGGAGTTGAAGAAGAGGCTCTTCTTAAAAAGGAATACAGCGGTTCCGCATTGGAACCTTTGATCCACAGGTTTACAGACGAGCTTGTTTATCTGCTTTCAGGAGAACAGGGGATTGCATCTACCCGGGTTGCATACATCTCAAGACACAACGGAACGTATTCTCTTCGAGTCAGGTCGCTTGATGAGCGGCCACCTCAGGTGGTTATCAGCGATAACGAAGTTATTACCACTCCCGCGTGGAGCCCTGACGGCGGAAATATTGCATTTACATCCTACAGAAACGGTACCGGAGACCTGTATCTTTACAGCTTTGAAAACTCTTCCGCCAGGCGAGTGGTGACCGGAGGGTTGAACACATCACCGGCCTGGACACCTGATTCGCGCTACATTGCATTCACAAGAAGTATTTCTGGAAACTCCGATATTAACCGACTGGATACAGCATCGGGAAATGTTCAGCAGCTCACTGCCAGGGCGTCGATTGAAACATCTGCATCTTTTTCTCCAACAGGCCAGCAGATGATTCTGACAAGTGACAGAGTAGGGTATCCGCAGCTGTATGTGATGGATTCATCAGGGGGTACTGCGGAACGGGCCGGTTTTGCCCACGGGTACTGTGATAGCCCGTCATGGTCCCCGGCAGGAGACAGAATTGCCTACTGTGCCAGGGTTCATGGCGAATTCCATATTTTCGTTATGAATGCGGACGGAACCGACATCAGGCAGGTTACCACCGAGGGAACGCTGAACGAAGATCCGGTGTGGTCTCCCACTGGAGGGCACCTTGCTTTTTCCAGCAATCGTGACGGAGTCCGGTCTATATATCTGCTTGAGCTGAACAAACTAACTGTTTACAGGCTTTCCAGCGGCACAGAAAGCTACTGTGCCACATGGTCTCCTGTTACTATTCAGGGAGGGAATCAATGAAGAATACGGTACTGGTTTTCATGTGTTGCCTGCTGGCTGGAGTTGGCGCAGGGTGCAGGCCTGATGACACCAGCGATGATACAGTAGACACCCCCGACTCTCTGACATTCATCACTGAGGATACTCTGGATGTTGGTGTGTGGGTTGATGACACCGTAACAACATACGCAGATGAACTTGCAGATCACCAGATGGTACTGAACGATGTATTTTTTGATTACAATTCCGAAAATCTTTCTGCAGAGATGCTTACAATTCTTATGGCCGATGCCGATTACACAATGAACAACCGTAACTTCAGACTTCTGCTGGAAGGTCATTGTGATGCCAGAGGAACTATCGACTACAATCTTGCTCTGGGGGAGCGGAGAGCGCAATCGGTGTACGACTACCTTCTGAACTACGGGATTCCAGCCTCCAGACTGGAAACAGTCAGCTACGGCAAAGAGCGTCCGTTTGTTTCAGGAGACGATGACTGGGCTCTTTCACAGAACAGACGCGTTCACATCCGCGTTCTTCCGGAGTAGGCTATGAAGTTGCTGCTTTGGCCGGTAACCGGCGTGCTTTTGCTTGCTGCCTGCTGGGGAGGACAGTGGGTTAATTCTCCTGGCAGGGTGGAAGATATAGATGCCAGGACTGCAGAGATAAGCCGTATGCTCGACTCGATAAAGGTTGTTACAGGCCGGAATGAAGTTCTGCTGAGGGCAATACAGGCTCAGGCGGGTATGCGAAGTGGAGACCAGACACAGAACCTTCTTGAGCTGACGGATCAGCTGGAAAGAATGCTGATTTCCGGTGGTTCCTCGAGGCAGGGCTCAACACCTGTTAGTGTACAGACCGCATACAATGAAGCATTCCGCCAGTATCAGCAGGGTGGATACTCTGTTGCAGCGGAAGGCTTTTATGAGGTTGCCCTGGGCAGCCCTGATTCAGATGTGGCCGATGATGCCCTTTACTACCTTGCCCTCTGCCATCAGAGCCTTGGTGAAGACCACAGGGCAATTGAAGAATTGACAGCTGTTTACTACCGGTATCCGTCTTCTGAAAGAGCACCTTCGGCACTGGCTAGAGCTGCAGCTATTTACAGTGCCAATTCTGCAGTTTCCGAGATGCACAGGCTGGAAACCGTTATTCTTGACAGCTATCCCAACAGCGAGGAAGCCCGTCTTATAGCAGGAAGACGGGGAGAGTAGCAGTTTCGAAAGCCCTGTTACTTGGCATTTGTGAGGGAATTGAAGCATATTCGCTGCGAGCAGAAATATATTCCCCTGAAGGGGTTCATGTAATTGTAAGTCGCGCAACTGATTGCCAGGTAAGCAATTGGTACTGGAGTTGTTGCGTTTGCGTAACTGAAAAAGAGGATTGAATGGCCTACGAACTGATAAAGGAAGAGGGCGACAAGAGAGTTGTCCGGTTTACAATGGATGCTGCCGACCTCAAGAAGATATTCAGAAAAGTAAAAAGAGACATTTCCAAAGAAGTCAACATACATGGTTTCCGCCCTGGTCATGTTCCCGACAGCATTATAGAGAAGAGATTTGGAAACCTTATTGTTACAGAGGTGGCTGAAAGTGCTCACAAACAGCTTGCTGAAGACCTGTTTGAAAAGTTCGACTGGGTGCTTTCCGACAATGATCCCGAGTTTGAAACGGTTCTCCCCGTTGAAGGTGAAGACTACATTTACACGGTTACGTACCGTGTGTTTTTAACTCCAGAGCCTGTGGACTACCAGGAAATCAAGCTTTCTGTTCCGCTGTACGACAGAAAAAAGGCAGTTGAGGATACCATAGAGCATCTGCGGAAACAGTTTGTGAGTTTCGATGAAACCGGCAACCCCTCAGTTTTTGGTGACCTTGTTGTTCTTACTTACCCCGATCCGGATGGCAAGCCTGATTCAACCCCGCGTGAGCTTACTGCGGTTATCGGGCAGAATGATATGGGGCCCGGTTTTGACGAGCTGATTACCGGAGTTAAGTCTGGAGACACATTCACCATGCAGATGAAGGTTGAAAAGGGCAAAGACACCGGCCTTCAGGGACCTGTGCACACTTTTACAGTGAAGCAGGTCAAAGCTCATTCATATCCTGAACTCGATGACGAATTTGCAACCAAAGCTGGGGGTTTCAAGAGTATGGAGGAATTCCGGCAGAAAGTTAGCGACGACGTTAACACCAGATACGATGCAGAGGTGAAGAGTTTTACTGAAAGACAAGCAATAGACAGCATACTGAACAGCAACGTGTTCGATGTTCCCGAATTCATGGTGGCAAACCTTACTGAAGACTATGTCACCCAACTCGCAGAAGAGGAATCAACAGAGGAAACGAAGAAAGTTGCCGGGGAACTGGCCGAGAGAAAGGTCAGGGAGTTTCTTCTTCTTCGCGAGATTGCTATTCGGGAAAGCCTGGAGATTCCGGAAGACGAGATAGAGAAGGCAGTTGAATCCGGAGACAGCAGATCCTCTTTCCTGGACAGAAACAGGAACGACAAAGCCCTTGAATTCGTACTGAATTCGGCGATAATTGAAGAGAAGCCGCCGGCGGAAAACAGCTCGAAGCCTGAAGTTGTACCGTGGAAATGGGTATCTGTTGATCCGTCTGCAGAGAAAACAAGCAGCGAAGGAGAAGAATAATGCCTGTGATTCCGTTCGTGGTGGAGAAGGATGGAAATTCCGAGAGGTCATACGACATTTACTCACGGTTGCTTAAAGACCGGATAATCTTCATCGCAGACGCAATCACTGCCCAGACAGCAAGTGTTGTTGTGGCACAGCTTCTTTTTCTTGAAGGACAAGATTCGAAAAGGGATATTAACATGTACATCCACAGTCCCGGTGGTTCTGTTTCAGCTGGTCTTGCAATATATGATACCATGGAGTTTATCAAGCCCGATATAGCAACATTCTGTATGGGAAGTGCCGCTTCAATGGCTTCGGTTCTTCTGGCAGCAGGTACCACCGGTAAAAGAAGCATTCTTCCACATGCACGAGTTATGATTCACCAGCCCAGCGGTGGTGCAATGGGGCAGTCTGCAGATATACAGATTGAAGCAAGGGAAATTCTTAAAATAAGAAAGCAGATGGATCAGATTCTTGCCCACCATACCGGGCAGACAGTGGAAAAAATAAACGCAGACAGTGACCGTAATTTCTGGATGGATTCACAGGAGGCGAAGGATTACGGGATTGTAGACAATATTTTGACGAATCGAGACTGAAAATGCCCAAAGAGAACCGATGCTCATTCTGTAACAGACCGGCCACGGAGGTAAATCAGCTGATTCAGGGCCCAGGTGTGTTTATCTGTGACGACTGCGTGCGCTACTGTCATGAAATTGTTGATGACGCTGCAGGAAAGTCTGGCGGTGAGAAGCCCTCCTTCCTTAAAAAGGATCTTCCCGCCCCTATGGAGATCAAAGACAAACTCGATCAGTATGTTGTGGGTCAGGAAGAGGCCAAGAAGGTTCTTTCCGTGGCCGTCTACAACCACTACAAAAGATTGCAGAGCAAGCATGACAGTACGGCATCAGTTGAGCTTGAAAAAAGCAACATCATACTTCTCGGGCCCACTGGTGTGGGTAAGACCCTTCTTGCAAGAACTCTGGCGAAGATACTTGATGTTCCGTTTGCCATTGCTGACGCAACTACCCTCACAGAAGCTGGATACGTTGGTGAAGATGTAGAGAACATCCTTCTAAGGTTGCTTCAGGTAACAGATATGGATGTTGAGCTTGCTCAGCATGGAATCATATATATTGACGAGATAGACAAAATTGCAAGAAAGTCCGAAAATGCATCCATAACCAGAGATGTCTCAGGTGAGGGTGTTCAGCAGGCGTTGCTGAAGATGGTTGAGGGCACAGTCGCAGGCGTTCCGCCTGGAGGAGGTCGCAAGCACCCATATCAGGATCATATCCAGGTAGACACAACAAACATTCTGTTCATCTGCGGCGGAGCTTTTCACGGAATAGAGAAAATTGTTTCCGGTAGATTGCGCAAATCTTCTCTGGGTTTCAATGCTGATCTGGGAAATGCCGAGGAATTCGAGGGGGCGGAAGTTCTTAAGAAAATTGAATCTCACGACTTGGTGCGTTACGGTATTATTCCGGAACTTGTTGGGCGTCTTCCTATTCTGGTAACTCTGGATGACCTTTCAGAGAAAGATCTGGTCAGAGTTCTTACCGAACCCAGGAATGCCCTTGTTAAACAGTACAGGTACATGTTTAAACTGGAAGGTGTTGATCTTCAGATTACAGATGATGCCCTTCTTGCCATTGCAGAGGAAGCCAGCAGCAACCACAGCGGGGCCAGAGGTCTCAGGTCAATAGTAGAGAGAATTCTTCTTGATCCCATGTACAGAATACCTTCTGAGAAACCGGTGCCAGACAAGTTAATTGTTAACAAAGATTGTATCACACAAGGGGCAGCCCCGGAAATTCTCATTGCCAGGGACGATAAGGAAGCTGTGTGATTTGGCAAAGCTTCGTATTGAGTTCCTGAAAAGCTGTCCGGGAAAAACAGGATTACCTGTAGACGGCCTGCCGGAGATGGCGTTTATTGGAAGATCCAATGTTGGTAAGTCTTCTTTGATCAACAGGTTGAACAGCGGGTCAAAGGTTGCAAGAACAAGTTCGCGGCCCGGTTGCACGCAGTACATAAATATCTTTACTACCAATAAAAATTTCTACATAGCTGATCTTCCAGGATATGGTTTCGCAAAGGCCCCTGAAAGGCTTAGAAGACAGTGGATAGAATGGATTGGTTGGTATTTGAGGAAGCGGCAGGCTTTGCGGGGTACTGTGCTTCTGGTTGATTCCAGACATCCTGACTTGGAGAACGACTTGTCCATGGCCAGGTATCTCATGGAAGGTGGTAAACCATATATCATTGCCCTTACAAAAAGTGATAAGCTCAAAAGGAACAAGCTTGCACAGTCTGTGCGTAAAGCCGGGGAGATGGGGCCGGTAATTCCTGTTTCTTCCGTTGACGGCACTGGAATAAACGAACTTTTAAAGTGGCTGACAACAGCCACCGCTACCCATTCAGCGAGGAGCTGATAATGCCAGTAAGTATTGTTGTGGGCCTTCAATGGGGAGATGAAGGCAAGGGAAAGATGGTTGACCACCTTGCCGGAAAAGCAGCAGCTGTAGCCAGATTCAGCGGAGGGGCCAACGCCGGGCATACTGTGGAGGTTGATGGTAAAAGATTTGCCCTTCACATGCTTCCTTCCGGGCTCGTCCGCGAAGGCGTTACAGCAATAATAGGTTCCGCCTGTGTACTTGATCCCGTTACTGTTCTTCAGGAGATACAGTCTTTGAAAGAGAACGGAATATCGGTAGAGGGCAGGTTGAAGATATCTCCCAAGGTTAACCTTACCCATCCCGGTTACAAATGGCTTGAGAAGCAGGGAGAAGCCGATCTTGCCGATGGCAGAATAGGAACCACCGGTCGGGGGATAGGGCCGACCTATGTAAGAAAGTTCATGCGCAATGCTATTCGCCTTGAAGATGTAACAGACGGAAACACTTTCAGAGCTCTTATTGATTTCCATACAGAGGAAACAGTAGCTCTTCTTAAACTGAATTCTCCGGAAACGGCGAAGCTGCAGCAGGATGTTGATAAATTTGCAAAGGCAGCAAGGGTGGTTGCCGGTTATACACATGATGTTTCTCTTCTTGTCAGCAAACTTCTGGGTGAAAACAAGCTTGTTATTGCCGAGGGTGCGCAGGGTTCTCTTCTTGATCCCGATCACGGCTCCTACCCGTTTGTAACCTGCGGAGTGTGTGTTTCAGGCGGCGCGTGTACCAGCCTTGGATTTGGACCTACACAGGTGTCAGAAGTAACAGGTATTCTGAAAGCTTACACAACAAGGGTTGGATCAGGCCCATTCCCCACAGAGCTGAACAATGATACAGGGGAGAGGATGCGCCAGGCGGGTCACGAATTCGGAACAACAACAGGAAGACCCAGGAGGTGTGGCTGGCTTGACTGTGTCCTGGCGGAATACACCGCAAGAATCAACGGTTGTACCTCAGTTACACTTACGCTTCTTGATGTTCTCAGCGGTTTTGACCGGCTTAAAATTTGTACTGGCTATGAGAACCGGCAGTTTACAACTGGTCGAATGATGGAACAGCTTGTTCCTGTGTACGAAACTGTTCCAGGATGGTCGGAAGACATAAGCGGAGAAACGGAATGGAGCAATCTACCGGAAGCTGCAAAACAGTATGTTATCGCAGTTGAAAAAGCTGTAGGTGTTCCTGTAACCTGTATTTCCACCGGTCCCGGCCGCAGTGATGTGATCTGGCGCTGACTTTCATGCTGGGATTTGACAGCCATTGTCACCTGCACTTCAACGATTTTAACCTGGATCTTGCTGAAGTTGTAAGCAGGTCTACCGCAGCAGGTATAAGCCATATTCTGATTCCATCCGTCGATGTGGAAACCGCCGAAAGGTCTGCTGATATTGCCCGGGAGTACAACCTTTACTCTGCTGCAGCTTTTCACCCAGATCATCTTCCAGATGACAGTACTGCAGAAGAACAGTGGTCTTCCCTGAAAGCCGCACTTCTCAGACCCCGCACAATTGCCATCGGGGAAACCGGCCTTGATTTCTACCACAATACTTTTAAGCCCGGGAAACAGATTTTCTGGTTTCAGAGGCATATACAGCTTGCAGAGTCTCTTGGATATCCGCTGATAGTGCATTCCAGAGATGCTGAATCTGAAGTTCTGGATCATCTTCCAGAGAGACCTTCCATACCTGTAATTCTTCACTGCTGGAGCGGAGATCAGCGCCTCACTGACATTGCAGTTTCCAGGGGCTACTACATAGGTGTTGACGGGCCGGTTACCTACAAAAAGAACGGCAATCTCAGAAAGATTGTTTCCAGTGTGCCACGGAATCAGCTTCTTGTTGAAACAGATTCACCGTTTCTTCCTCCTGAACCCTTGCGGGGGCATCGCAATGAACCTGCCAACACAAAACTGGTTGTTATAAAAATACGGGAACTTCAGGGAGGCAGCGAGTCTATAGAGAGCACTTCATTCACCCTTTGGGAGAATGCAATGAGGGCGTACAGACTTCACCCTGAAAACCGGAGGGTCGATGTTGTATACAGGTATGGAGATTCCCTGTATGTTAATGTCACATCAAAGTGCCAGAACTGCTGTATCTTCTGTGTCAGGAACACGGCTGATGGTCTTGCGGGTTACAACCTGCGGCACACACAAGATCCTTCTGAAGAATTGGTGTTGTCGACCATCAGAGAACTACCTGTTGAGAAATTCAAAGAACTTGTATTCTGCGGCTTCGGAGAGCCAACTCTTCGGAGTTCTTTAATAATGAAGGCATCGACAGCGGTCAGGGCCAGGGGAATAAAAACCAGATTGAACACCAACGGTCTTTGTGCATCTTTCATGACCGATAACAAGGTATTAGAGCTCCTGAGCAGTTTTGATTCGGTCAGTATAAGTTTGAATGCCTCTGGCGTAAAAGAGTACAACCGGATCTGCCCTTCAGAAGTCGAGAACTCGTGGGAATACCTTCTGAGGTTTGTGAAGCTGGCAGGCAGGGCACACATTGAAACGCAGCTTTCTGCTGTAAAGAGTTCTGGGGTTGATATAGAGCGTATTACTGCCCTGGCGAAGAGGCTTCACATGTCGTTAAGAATCCGCTGATTTATGAATATCAACCAGACAAGAGCAGCATTGAATGAGCTGGGAATAAGACCGGACAAATCCATGGGACAGAATTTTCTTGTTAACCCGATTGCCATAAGACGTATCGCCAATGCCCTGGGTGAGGTGTCTGGAACTGTTCTTGAAATTGGTCCAGGTTTAGGAGCCCTTACCAGAGGGCTTGTTCGCGCTGGTTACAGATTGTCTGCCATAGAACTACATCGAGCCATGGCAGAACGGCTTGAAGTTGAATTTCCCGAGGTTGGTGTGTTTACAGGTGACTTTCTTACAACTGATCCCCGTAGTATCCCGGGTTTCCCGTTTACAGCCGTTGCCTCCAACCTGCCGTACAACATTTCCTCTCAGGCAGTGTTCCGTCTGTGCGAGCCGAGGTATAATGCTGTGGAAACTGCTGTTCTTATGTTTCAGAAAGAACTTGCCGAAAGGCTTGTGTGTCTTGACGGAGGCAGGAACTATGGGAGGCTGTCTCTTCTTGTGTGGCCATGGTTTTCTGTTGAAAAACTGTTTGATCTCCAGCCGGGAGATTTTACCCCCCGGCCGAATGTTGATTCCAGTGTTGTTGTTTTTCGCAGGAAAAAGATGCGTTTTACCAGAGAGGAATATGCCTTGTTTGTCCGGGTGGTAAGGGCGGCTTTTTCCACAAGACGGAAGAAGGTGGTTAACTGCTTGTCTGGAGTATTCGGAAAAACCGAGGCAATTGCTATGTTAGAGGCTGCCAGTATAGACCCGAATCTAAGGGCTGAGAGAATCAGTCCGGAAAAATTTGCTGCTCTTGCAGGAAAGGTGACAGTTTGAAGTACATCTACTTTGTTGTTCTTTTCTCTCTAACTGCAGGTGCTTGGGATTTCAGTTACAATCTGAGCATGGAGCAGGTGAAGGAGACAACCACACTGACCAACAGTTTTGCTGTTTCTGAGGTTGTTTCCCCTGTTGTTAGCCTTAATGGAAACGGTTCATTCTCTGCCAAAAGAGCAGACCGTCTGGAGCAGTATACCGATCACAGATCAGGAAGCGGCTGGGTCAGCTGGAAGCCGTTGAACGGTGTGGAAATGTCTTCCACATTTGCAAAAAGCATCTCAATGGAAGACAGGTACGGTGCCAGGGTCAGAGATGACAGAACGGAATCTGTTACAGGGGCCATTCGTTACTCTATGGGCAACTGGCTTACCACCAATACCGCAGTGGGTATTCAGAACAGAGCCTATATAGGGACATCAGGAACAGGCAGCAATGATGGCAGTTTTTACAGGGTAAGTGCCTCTGTGAATCGAACAATGATGGGTGTGGTAAACACATCGGTAAACTTCAAAGAAGACAGATCTTACGGAAGTGAGACCAATAATTTTTCAGATGGTCTCTCGGCCAGGATGAGCTACTATTTCCCGGTTCAGTACAGAGGAGGAAGCTTTACCGCTGAGGTTTCAGGAGACAGAAACTCCATTATTTACCTTGATTCGCTGCAGAATCATCTGGGCGATTCATGGTCACATTCAGAGAATCTGGAACTGCCGGAGTTTGTTCCTGGTGTATTTATGAACATAGGTACAACCTGGTCAGGGAATCGCAAGTACTGGGAGAGTTCAGATCCTGACTCTGTTCAGAGTGATCCCCGGGACGATGACAGAACGGGCAGGAGGCTTCACTCGGGCCTTATCTGGGAACTGACAGACAACATCGAACTGAACTTTGAATTTTCCAGAGAAATGTCGGAAAGAGAAGACATGGTAGAGGTATATGGAGTTTCAGACTTCTACAAATTGAATGAGTCTACCGACGACAGACTTCTAAACATCACACTTTCCTATTCTCCAGGTCGAGCCAGGGTGTTGTTTCAGAGGCTGGTGGAACTGTACTCATACGACACAGTTGTTGACGACGGTGACACTTCAAGCGTTTACACACACGACTATGACAGAGACGAGTACAGAGAACTTTTGAGTATCAGTGCCTCAATACCCATCACCTCTAGGTTAACCATTACCAGTGTTATGACAGGCCAGCAGAGAAGCAGTTACTATCTGATGGCTTCGCAGAGTGCCAATTCAAAAACGGCATCTACCTATTCTTTCAATCCAGGGTACAGATTCGATCTGGGTAACGACTGGAAAGTCAGTCAGTTTATGAAGATCACAGCAAACTACACTAACTACATGTTCTCCGAGGCCAGTTCTGATGACAGGCTTTTCAGAAGACTTGACGAATCATTTTCGCTTTCCAGAGTTTCAAGTGACAGTACAGCACTGGGAATCTCTCACAGATTTACATTCAACGACCAGGGAGTATTTGAAGACGGTCTGTTTTTGCGAACGGAAGAGTCGATAAACAATAGAATTACCATCGATGCAGGATTTCATGTTTCGTCTGATGTGGGATTGACTCCAAGCTACTCTTACGAGTACTCGGTGAGAAACAGGATGGGTCTTTCTATAGAAACGGTAGATCACATTCACCATGTGGGAATAAGAAGTGCTATTGCGGTTATGGGTGGTATTCTGAATACGAATATTACCAGAACTTTCTACAGCAATGCCTCCA
Organism: uncultured bacterium; assembly: GCA_964604135.1. GTDB lineage: Bacteria > Fermentibacterota > Fermentibacteria > Fermentibacterales > JCC-6 > Sabulitectum. The sequence goes on from CAZRXU010000019.1 coordinate 14,451, forward strand.
GAGACAGTTACTGGATGGCCACTGTAAGTTTCAGCGTAAGGATGTGAGGGAACAATGCGGAAATATACATTGATATTGACACTTGGCATCCTTGCAGCAGCTTCATGCAGTTTGTTTGAACCCAGAGTGCCTCAGGATCCGTCCAATTCCGGCGTAGTGTGGCGGGATCCCACCAGTCCGGACATCGTTGTGGAGAATATGCAGTCTGCACTTAACGGAAGATCCCTGCTTTATCTTGACTGTCTTTCTGATTCGTTTGTGTTCTTTGCAGATACGAATGATATCAACGATTATTCCACCTATAACTTCAACAACTGGGTGAAGAACGATGAGGTTCTTACCGTTACTGCCTTGTTTGCAGTTGTGCCTGAAGACAGTTCTATAACTTCAGAGTTTACTATGGACATCAGCCATCCTGACCCGGCCGCCCCGGCAGACAGTGCCACGATATACAGAGACTACAACATTACCGTACCGCAGTCATTCTACAGCGGAACTGGAACGCCAGCGGTTGGCATAGCGGAGCTTGTTATGATAGAAGACGCTGAAGGGTTTTGGTCCATTGTTGAGTGGCACGATGTACGCCACAAGCAGCAGCAAACAAACTGGGTTACATGGGCAGTTGCGAAAGCGTACTACCGCTGACTACCGTTTCCGGTCGGGAGATAACAACAGATACTCTCCTTCTGGCAGAGCTTGCCTCTGATGTGCCGTGCAGGGTTTGTTTTGACCTCGGAACCGGCACCGGTGAAGTTCTTAAAAACGCCGGCCTGCGAAACAGTACCGGTGTATTTCCTGTTGGAATTGATGTTTCCTTTCAGGCCCTGATGAAGTTTGATAAAGTATTCGGTCAACCGGTGAATTGTCGGGTGGAGATGGTATCGTCGGTTTTTACCGGAGGCTGTGCTGATCTTGTTCTGGCGAATCCGCCCTACAACACGGCAGATAACGGAAGAACCTCTCCCGATCCCATGCGGCGTGAAGCCAGAGAGGGAGATTCACTTCTTTTGTACAGGTTTATTTTTGCAGGTGCCCACCTTCTTGAAACAGGTGGCTGTATGATAATTACCGGGAAACCCCATTCTATATCAAAAACAGAGACAGGCCTTCGGGCCGCAGGCTTTCACAGGCTTGAAAGGTTTGAGAAACACGGTGTTTCTGCAGTGAAGGCTTTTCTACTGCGAAAACCTTGATCTTACAAAAGTTGCCGTAGCGTAGTAGGCGGTATCTGAGTAGGCACCTTCAAGCAATTCCATCCGCAGCTGCCATGTGCCGGTTTCAACAGAGTCGGGCATTATTGCAAGCGAGGTGTGATCGCTTATGTCGCCTCTGGGCGTTTCCCCAAGCGGGCTGGTAAGCCAGAAATCCACATAGTTGAAAGCAGAGTCTGTCCAGATGATAAACTGGTAGCTGTTGGCAGCATCAACCTGAATATCCACCGTAACAGTGTCGCCCACAACCAGCATACCGCTTATGGGTTGCCCTGTCATCTCTTCACCGATTGTTACAAGCATGTCTGTGGTGAGCGACAACCGTTCAACAGCCTTTTCTTCTCCGCTGCCGGCCAGAGACAATGAGTATATCAGAACAAACAGCAGAAACTTTGACACAACACCCCCGCACTGAGATATTCCCTGCCACAATATAGTTTACAGAAGGGAAGTGGTCACCTGTCAATTGTAGACCTCCATTCGCATATAGTTCCAGGAATTGATGACGGAGCAAGAACAGTTTCTGAGGCTGTTGAAATGATCAGCAACATGAGAGACAGACTGGAACCGGATTCCACAATTGTGTTTACCCCCCATTACAGCTGTTCCATGGGTAACAGGGTAGTGGAAGGAAAACACAGAATATCCATACAGTTTCAGAAGCAGATGGAGAAGAAGTTTATGGGAGAAATCAGCTTTTTCTCTGCAGGAGAGCTCATGGTAAGAGGAGTTTCTCTGAGGCACATGGAGGAAGTTCGGTATCCTGGAACAGGCTGGGTTCTTGTTGAATTTGATACAACAGTGAGCTGGGTTGAAACCCTAATTCAGCTTAAGAGGATTATCAGCAAAGGCTACTACCCTCTGATAGCACATCCTGAACGGTACAGATGGTGCAGACAGAACAGGAACAAGCTTATCAGATTGTCCCGTATCGGTTGCGGAGCGGTGGTCAGTGCCAGGTCTCTGCGGTTCAAAAAATATGCTGCAGCGGCAAGAGGTCTGTTGACCGATGGCTTCTGCCACTGCCTGTGCAGCGATGCTCATTCTCCCCAGGATCTTATTCTGGACAACAGTTTGAAAGAGAGGATTCAGGGGTTTTCCGCTGTGCCGTGGTCTGTGCTTACAGGGGAGCTTCCTGAAATGATTCTTAACGATATGAAGCTGCCTGAGCTTCCTCTTGTTACACACAGGAAGTCAAGATGAAAGCAATGGTTGTTGGCTCTTCAGGAATGCTGGGCTCCGAGATTATGAAGCTTTTGGGAGATAGAGCCTTAGGCTTCGACCTTCCCAGTTTTGATGTGACAGACGGAAAAAGTGTCGCAGACGCGGTTGCAGCAGTTCGCCCGGATGTTATTCTGAATACTTCCGCGCTCACAGATGTGGATTACTGCGAAAAAAACCCAGATAAAGCGGAAATGGTACACCACACAGGGGTGCGGAACCTGGCAGATACCGGAGTTAGGTTGATTACAGTGTCAACCGATCAGGTGTTTACCCGTTCGAAGGGGAAAAGGTACCTTGTGGAATCGGATCCCGTTGAGCCGGCAAATGCATATGCAAGCAGTAAATTTCGGGGAGAGAAGGCAGCTCTTGAAGTTTCCGGGAATGCTGTTGTAAGAACATCATGGCTTTTTGGCGAGAAAGGGTTGCTTCCCTGGATTATCAGCAGTCTTTTAAGTAAAGGAGTAGTTACGGCGGTTACAGACCAGACATCCTGCATTACCTCCGCTGGTTCTCTCGCAGAGATTCTTGTAGGTATGGCCATTGATGACGGCAGATCGGGTTTGTTTCACTGTGTGAACCGCGGAGCTGTAACGCCGTTTGAACTGGCGTGTGCAGTGAAGGATAGAATTAAAACAGGCGTGGTGAAGGCGACCACCTGGAAACAGCTTGCCCTCCCTGCCCCAAGGCCTTTGTGGTCAGCTCTTGGAACAGAGAGGAACACAAAGTTACCACCATTGGAAGAGGTATTGGATCAATGTCTGCAGAAAATGTTGTAAAAAACTATATCCGGGAAGCAGTGATTTCAATGGGCAGTATGAACGAGCACCCTGTTGCTGAGATTACTGAACTGTTCAGCCGGTGTTTCAGCAATGGCGGCAAGATCCTGTTGTGCGGTAATGGTGGAAGTGCGTCGGATGCTTCACACTTTGCCGGGGAACTGGTGGGCAGATTCAGAACTGAAAGAACGCCACTGGCTGCAATAGCTCTTACAACAGATATGGCCGTTGTTACAGCAGTTGCAAATGACTACGGGTACCAGAATGTCTTCTCGCGCCAGGTGAATGCCATCGGTCGGGAAGGAGATATTCTTGTTGCCATATCCACAAGCGGAACCAGCAGGAATGTAATCAATGCTGCAGAGGCAGCGAAACAAATCGGTATGTCTGTTGTTGCGTTTACTTCAAAACTGAGGGAAGAACCCCTGTGGGCAGACTTCCACTGGGAATCCGGCTCTACGGAAACCAGTTATACCCAGGAGCAGATGCTGGTTGCATTTCACGCCATCTGCTTCGGTCTGGAGGGTATAGTTGCCGGAAAAGAGTAACAGCGCTGTTAAGCTGGCTATTGGTACAGCTGTTGCGGCACTGACCATCTGGTTGACTTTCAGGAACACCAGTTGGCAGGAACTGGGTGCCGCCTTCAACGGTGCCCGGTGGGGTTTTGCTCTACTGGTTCTTCCTGCTCTTGCTGCCAGTTATGTGTTTAGAGTGTACAGGTGGGTTACCCTTCTCGCCCCGGTGAAGAAAGTAAGCAAATCCATGGCAACACCACCTCTTCTTACAGGTTTTATGCTTAACAGTGTTCTGCCAGGGCGGCTGGGAGAGTTTGTCAGGTCGGCTATCCTCTCCAGAAAAGCAGGTATCCCTTTTGCTTCTTCTTTCGCCACGGTTGTTGTTGCCAGGCTGTTTGACGGTCTTGCTCTTACAGGGCTTACCCTTGTTGTGATGGCGGCAATGTGGAACTCTCTTTCTCATTCGATCCGCACAGGGCTTATAGCGGCTGGCTGCGGATACATTGTTATTCTGTTTGTTCTTGTTGCCCTCCGAAGGTGGCACGAATCCACAACAGCAGTTCTTGTTTATCCATTCAGGAAACTGCATTTTGACAAGCTTGCTGAAAAAGCAGAGAAACTGCTTCTTGAGTTCGCTTCAGGTCTTGACATACTGCAGAATCCAGGTGAACTGGTGAGGGTGTCTGCTCTTACAGCAGGTGTCTGGTTGTCTCTGGCTGTTTCTGTTGTACCGGTTTTTTACGCTCTTGAAATACAGTGGAACTGGTTTTACCCACCGCTGATTCTTGTGCTTGCTGGTTTTGGAATGCTTATACCAACCCCGGCCGGTACTGGAACCATTCACTACGCAATAGGAGTTCTGTTTCCTGCTATTACAGGAATACCGGAACCGCAGGCCAAAGCTATTGCCATCGTGTTTCACGCAACTCAGTTTATACCTGTGATTGTTGCCGGTCTCGCAGTATCAAAAGGAAACCTGAACTCATACAGAAACTGAGGAACTACTGGGGTTGCCCGGTGTATTATAATTCCTGACTGTAGTGAAGACTGAAAGAGGAGGAAATGCCTACATACGACTATATCTGTGACGACTGCGGGAACAGGTACGAGAAATTCCAAAGCATGTCTGCAGAGCCGGATACCGTGTGCCCCAAGTGTGGAGGAAAAGTCAGAAGGCTTATTGGAACAGGTGCCGGTATTATTTTCAAAGGGCACGGATTCTACCAGACAGACTACAAGAAGCCATCAAAACCATCTGACAGCTCTTCTGATTCAACCGAATCAGCAAACAAGAGCTGACCGGTTAACAAAGCAGCGAAATTACAGTGGATTCTTCAGCAGAGATTGAATTCAAGTAGACGGAATCTCCCTCCGGTGTTTCTCTGACAGGCAGCTTACAACACCGTTGTCGTCGTAATTGCTGTACGCACTAAAGGAATTGTTCACCATCTGGCTGGGCCGCAAAGCAGTTTCGCTGCTGCACGATGAAAAAAAGGCGCTCCGAAGAGCGCCCCAAAAAGCGGATCTTTACATAAAGTCCATGCCTTCGCCGCCGACTTTCCAGTTACCGTCTTCAAGAATGAGCTCAATATCGTCTGTTTCACCGTCAACTGTTACGGGAACTGTAGCGGTTTCGCCATCGATAACGGCATCTCCAATTTCAACTGTACTGAAATCAGGCATTTCAGCTGTGATCATTTCAGAACTGAGAAGAATGGTGATAACTTTGGCTGCATCGAGGTCTGCAACTTCGTCAGCTGTAATTTCAACACCGAACATTACCGCCATTGAGGCAGTTTCTTCGGGCTCTTCTTTCAGCTGGTCTACAAATTCATTGATTCCAGCGATGGCGTCAGAGGAGAGGCAACTGAGAACAGCGTCGCCGTCACCGTTCTGAACGCCGTCAAACAGTTTGTTAACAACCTGGTCTGGTGTTCCGCCGCCGCCACAAGCAATGGCGAGAACAAAAACTGCTGCAAGAGCAAGAGCAAACTTCTTCATCCGAAAATCCCTCCGATTGGTGCTGCCCGGTGCGGGATGACAGCCGTCACCTGAACCGGAACAACCATTACATGGTAACAAAATTGATGTGGCGATTATAGCTATTTGTGATAGTATTTCAAAACCAGGTGCTGGCAGGCGGGTTGCGCAAACTGTTTTGCAGAGAAAGGAGCACCTGAAAGGCGCTCCTTTGAAGTTAACTGTATACAGTTAGGGAGTTTCGCTGATCTTCCAGTTACCGTCTTCAAGAATCAGCCCAAGTTCTTCTTCGTCACCATCGGTAGTAACAGCTACTGTTGCACTCTGGCCGTCTTCAGAAATGGTTGTTTCACCAATAACAACGTTGGAGAGATCAGGCATACTGGAGGCTGCCTGCTCGTTGCCCAGCATAGCAGTAAGGAATTGAGCTACAGTAAGATTCTCAATTTCTTCAGTTGTAAACTCGATACCAAGTGTAGCGAGCTGAACTACTGAAGTTTCAGGGTCTGCTTTGAGAATTTCGATGTATCCGCCGAGTTCTGCAATACCATCAGATGACATGCAGCTTACAACACCATCGCCGTCACCGCTGTTCCAGGCATCCAAAAACTTCTGAACCACCTGATCTGGTGTTCCGCCGCCGCCACAGGCAATAGCAAGAACAAAAACTGCTGCAAGAGCAAGAGCAAACTTCTTCATCAATACCCTCCTGATTAGCACTGCCCGGGACGCACAAAACACTTCACACCCCCGGAACAATATTTTATCCGCAGTTACACTGCTCCGAGATTATAGCCATTTGCTTCTGTTGTGCAAAGATGTGTATTCACATAAAGTTCTTTGGCAGGGTGTTTTGTGAAAAGGCTGTTCCTGCCTGCTATTCCCTGTTCCCTCTATGGTCTTATATTACGTGTTAACTTCCGACTTACTCGTTTGGTTAAGGGGGCGGTTCTGAAGTACCAGATTGTGGCTCTGGCTATTGTTGTATTTCTGGTTGTCGCCTGCTCCGGAAGTACGAATTCTGACGGGCCGGTACAGGTGGTGTTCTGGCATGCAATGGGTGGCCCGCTTGGTGATGTGCTTGAAGATTCCCTTATTGCCGAGTTCAACTCAACCCACGAAGATATAGAGATTTTACCTGTGTGTATGGGTAATTACAGTGCTTTGAGCCAGAAGATAATGGCCGGGGTTATGGCTGATTCTCCTCCCGGGATGGCTCAGGCCTACGAAACATGGACAGCCCAGCTTATCAGAGGAGGCGCTCTGGTTCCTCTGGATTCTCTTATGGGTGTTGATTCTTCTTACACTGAAGAGATGTGGAACGACTTCTTTCCGGTGTTTCGGGCTAACAACACTTTCGATGGAAGGGTTTACAGCTTCCCCTTTAACAAAAGCGTACCTCTCATTTACTACAATGTGGATCTTTTCGACAGTCTGGGAGTTGTTCCTGCAACCACCTGGGAAGAGCAGAGAGAATTGCTGAAGATACTTACTCTGGATGGAAACGGTGACGGAGATTATCTCGATACGGAAGACAGACGGGGAACAGCGTTCGGTACTTCCGTGTGGAACTTTGAGTGCCTTCTTGCTCAGGCTGGCGGTTCTTTGCTGAATGAAGACTCAACGGAAACTGCATTCAATTCCCCAGAGGGTATACAGGCGCTTAACTACCTTACGACTCTTCTTTACGAAGACTCCACCGCCTACCTGACAACTGGTTATGATCATCAGAAAGGGTTTGCCGAAGGCCGTGTGGGGCAGGTTCAGGGTTCGGTAACAAGCCTTGCGTTCATGATCCGTGACATGCAGAGAAGGAGCGAAAGTGGGTTATCTACTTTCACAATAGGAACTGCTCCTCTTCCTGCCGGTAGAGAGCAGGCTGTTTACATTTCAGGAACCAATGTTATCCTGTTTAAGAATGATGACCCCAGAGTGGTTGAAGCCGGGTGGGAGTTCATCAAATGGTTTACACAACCTGATATTCAGGCAAGATGGTTTGCCGGAAGCGGTTACCTGCCTTCCAGGGTATCAAGCCTTGAAGAACCGGAAGTTCTTGAAAAGATCGGGGAATACCCCGGCCTTGAGGCGGTTCTTGAACAGCTGCACTGTGCCGTGTTTGAACCCCAGATTACAGCGTGGTACGATGGAAGAACCTTTCTTTCTGAATCGATAGAAATTGTACTTTACGGTAGAATGACGCCGGAAGAGGCCCTTTCAAGGGCTGCAGATCTGGCTGATGCTGAAATTAGAACAGGTCGCTAGTATCACGCAGGAACACATAACTGCGCCGTTTTTGTTTGAATGATGCCAGCCACCGGATTGGGAGGAATGATGATCAAGGTTCTGTTGCCGGTGATGGTGTTGTGCAGCTTCTGCAGTTCTGCCGGTGCTCAGGTTATCACTATAGCGGAAGCCAGGGTGGACAGTGACGAAGACGGTATTCCCGACCTGCTGGGTGAAACCGTTACCATAAGCGGGGTTGTAACCTGTGAAACAACACTGTTTTCCACAAGCGGATACAGCTTTTACATGCAGGATGCTACAGCCGGTATAAATGTGTACGCCTACGAGGCTCCGGGAAACATGAGCCCCGGAGAGGAATGGGAGCTTACAGGAGAGATAAAAGCCTACAACGGCCTTACAGAGATTTCTCCGGCTTCTGCCAGTGATTACAGTTACGTGGGAAATCCCGGTATCCCGGCGCCGATTCAACTGGTTAGAAATCAACCGATTTCCGAAGCCCTGGAGGGAATGCTTGTTGCCGCAGGTGACCAGAGCCTTGTTCAGTGGGTAACAGTTGCCACCGACCCTTCCAGTGCCGGCGGTGGGTACAACTTCGATGTCTGGAACGGCCAGACAGTTATTCCTGTAAGGGTAAACGGATCAACCGGTATTGATGTTTCATCAGTTTCCACCGGTACCAGAATGTTTTTAATCGGTATCGGTGGACAGTACGATTCCACAGAGCCGTACGATTCCGGTTACCAGCTGCTTCCCAGGTACCAGAGTGATCTGATCATTTTCAACCCTTCTGTTGGAGACTACTTCCATCTAGATGTATCCGGAAATCCTTTCTCTCCGGTCAGAGGCGAGACAATGCAGATAGAATACGGCGGTTCCCGGGGTGTTCACTTTAATCTTACCGTTTACGACCGGTCGGGTAGAGATCTTGCGCATCTTGCTGCTAATTCTCCGGCAGGGGATATTTTCAATTGGGATGGAAAAGATGACTGGAACGAATTTCTTCCCATGGGGCAGTACATCCTTATGCTGGAAGGTCTTTCCTCAGAAGGAGACAGACTTGTAACAACCGAGACCGTGGTAATCGCGGCACCGCTGGAATAGGAGGGATTACATGAAAAGAATATTGACAGCAGCCCTTCTTGTTCTTGCACTGCCTGTTTATGCGTCTTTCGAAGAGATTGAAATGGGTATTACTGCCATGGCAATGGGTGGAACAGGAGTGGTTTTAGACGGGCTTGAAGGTACAATGTGGAATCCGGCATCAGTGGCTTCCCTTGGTTCCGCCGGAGTTACTGTTTCCGGCAAAATGCCTTATTCCTCATTTGATTTTACCACAGCAGGTCTTGATGGCGGTGCCCCTGTCACACAGAACTGGAGTCTTGCCGGAAGTGCAAGATGGTTCGGCGGCGATCTTTACAACGAACAGGTTCTGGCCGCAACAATAGCAGGGAAACTCACCCGCGACTTTGCTTTCGGTCTGCAGCCAGTGGTTTCCCGCGTGAGTATCAGTGACGGTGTAAGCAGTTACGGAAGCTCAATGGCATTCTCAGTAAACGCAGGGTTCCGGGTAACCATGTACGACAGGTGGGCATTTGCAGCAGCAGTGAAGAACCCCCTTGAGTCTAGAATTGGCAATTCGGAAGAGTACATGCACAGACAGATGGATGCGGGAATTGCCTACGAACCGGCCACAGGTCTTTTCACTGCGTTTGCATTGTCCAGAGATTTTCGTGGAACCAGGGTGAGAGTAGGCGGTGCTCTTCCTCTGGGCCCTCTTACCGTTTACGCCGGTGCCATGAGCGGTCCGGCAGTGTTCACTGGAGGTTTCTCTGCGGTGGTGAAGGGTGTTAAAGCCGTTTACTCTGTTCAGACACATCCCGAGTTGAACCTTTCCCATGCAATCGGGGTGACGTATGCTTTTTAGCCTGCTGCTTGCTTCGATGCTGGCCGCGGTGCCCCCGGGGTTGGACCTTAACTCCGCTTCTTACGAGGAACTGCTCGATCTTGAAGGACTGACTTTGGAACAGGCTGTTGTTTTATACAACTACATACAGGGCACAGGAGGCCTGGAAAACATATACGAGGTGGTGGATCTTCCGGGGTTCACGCCGGTTACGCTGAACTGGCTGAAACACAATGTGCTGGTTCTTCCGGCACCCCAGCCAGAGATTTCACCGCGTGTTCTTGACGTAATGGAAAGGCTTGCCCAGGAAGACGGCCCCGGTGATGCTGCAGTTGAGTACTGGGAAGATCTTCTGTTAAGACCCATGCCCATAAACGGGGTATCATGGTGGGACCTCCGCAGTCTTGACAGAGTGAGTTTTATAGATGCGGCATCAGTAGACAGCAGGCTCAGAAGCCTTGGCCCCGTGTCTTCCGTTTCGTCTCTCAGGAGCACCGAGAATCTTCGCTACTACGGTTACCGCAACATGAGGGATTACATATCTACCCGCGAACCGGATTATTCCTCAACGGATTTCTTCGGCAGTTACCGTTTTATATACGACGACGGAGAGGGCCGTGCTGGAACCGATGACGGTCTGGGCGGTCACATCTCGGAAATGAAATCTGCCATGTCAGATATTCTAGACGGTGGAAGGGAATTGTCTTCCACTTCCATAGACAGCCTTGAACTGATTACCAGGCTTCAGTCCGAGTACGCACAGCTTCTTCAGGCCCGTGATGTCAGCGGCTTCAGCCACAGAATCAGAGTAGGCACAGGCGACAGATACAGAGGTGGTGTGCGGCTTGCCAGAGGAGCAAATTCTCTTGCAGGAAGCGAACTGATTGCCGGGCTTGAAACTCCTGTAAACAGCCGTTTTGATCTGGGGAAGGCATACGTATCTTTCCAGGATGATGGTTTTGTAAAACAGGTTGTTGCGGGTAATTACAGGCTTTCACTTGCCCAGGGGCTTCTTATAGACAACTCTGATGAACTGATGTACAGAAACACCTACAGAACATGGGGGCTCACCCCGGATCTCACATCATCGAGACAGAACGCCCTTATGGGAGCTGCAGCGCAGCTGGAGGCAGGGCCTGTTCTGGGTTATGCATTTGGCTCGTTTACACCCAGAGATGCCATTACGAATCTGGACGGAACACCAAACGTTCTTTACCAGGGAGAGTTCAGACCAGAGGAATACAGCAGCGTTCTTACTGAAACAACCTATGGAGGATACGCTTTCTACGACATGGGTGATTTTCTGCCGGTGGGTTCGGCAATTGGAATAGGGGCTCTTGAGATACAGTACAGCGACTCTTTGAACCCTGCAGTTGCAGGTCTGGACATACCCAACGACACATACACATGGGGCTGTCCTGAGTATGCAGGTATGCCTTCAGGAGACCGGCAGACCTACTTCGCAGGTGCTGCGCAGACAGTCTACAGGAATATGAGTGCCGAGGTTGAGGCTGTGAGACAGAACAACGGAGCCTGGGCAAGCATTACCACAGCAAGCTGGCAGAACAACTGGTTCAACTTAACCGGTTCGTACCGGAACTATGCTCTGGACTTCATGAACCCGTACAACCGGGCATTTGCCGAACAGCACAGGTTTGACGACACGGTTTTTGAAAAGCCGTACAGGCTCAACGATCCACTGACCTCTCAGCTCGCCGACCTGCCTGTCCCCAAACCCGAGGAGGGTTTTTACCTTGAGACCCGTTTTCAGGTGAGCCGTCAGGTAACCTTCACCAAGGTGTATCTTGATACCTGGAGAAATCTGGCGTACAACACAGAGAATCTCAGGTTCCAGGGTGAGGTGGAGTACCGGCCAGTGTGGCCTGTGAGGTTCAGACTCAAGTACAAGTTCCAGGATAAATTCAATCACAAAGATATAGTTCCAAGCAATTCCCGGACGCAGGAGTTCACTCTGCGAACATTCTCCCTGCCATTCGGTCATGACTACTTCAGTATGGAGCTGCGGTACGGAAATGTGGAGCTTACTCCCAACCCGCTTTACGGAGATGACAGGAACATGTGCGGTGGATTTCTGGCAACCCGGTGGGAACACCAGTTCACACCTGAACTCTCTGTTCTTGGAGGAAGCACATTCTGGACCACGAACGGAATGAGCCAGTGGGAATTTGAAGACACAGGAATAGATTTCCTCGATGGTGACGGAACCAAGTTCTATGTTACAATGAAGAACACTCTTTCCGACAACCTTCAGCTTCGGTTCAAGTTTTCAAGAAAAGATACTTTTTTTCCGCACAACGGGTTTTACAGACCGGATCCTGACGATCAGTATCACTATCAGGGGGATCCAGATGAAACGGTAACAGATTTCGGTGACCACATCACCGATTACGGTATTCGCTGCCAGCTCGATATTCGCTGGTAGGCAGGAGGACAAATGGGTATTACAGCAGGCGGAATGATTATCCTTCTGGCCCTCTCCGGCGGCCTGCCGGAGGTAATGTGGCTGGGAGATGAGGGAGTTCTGGGTTCAGCAGCAGCAGCCGGTATGGGCAACACCGTATATGCGGACATTTCTCCCCAGGCTGTTCTGCAGAATCCCGCTATGGCATCAAAACTTCCTGAAGGGTTCAGCGCGGGAATCACCGGATCGGTGGCGCTTGATATAGAGAAAAGAACCAGAAGGGTATACGACAGTTTTGGCGGAGTTGTAGGCGAATCGGAATACAGTTTCAACCAGAATTTTCATCCGCTTCCCGGCGGGGCTGCCATTTCATGGAAAACAAGCGATCTTGCCTTTTCCGCCGGATGGAGAGCTGCTTCTACATTCGGGTATTCTTACAGCAGAGTTATGAACGACGATAATTATGTTAAAGTTGCAGAGGAAACCCTTGAGATAAGCGGTGTTCTCAATGACTTCGGCTTTTCCGCTGCATGGGCACAGGGAGAGTTGTTTTCCATGGGAGTCGGTGGCAGTTTTGTTACCGGAACAAGAGCTTCAAATCTGAGAATGCAGTATGTAGACCCCACTGCTTCAGGTTATGACATTGATCTGGACACAGAGATTTCTGGAATGGTAGTTCGGGGATCAGCCCTTGTGAACCTGAACAGGGTTTCTATATCTGGTGGTGTTGAACAGCCGATGGGCTGGAAAACCAGTGTAGAGTCCACTGAAACAGACATTACCCTTCCCATGGTGTTCAGAGCCGGGCTCAGGTACCAGCCGGGCAACAGACTTATGAGCCTGTTTGTCGCTGATTTCTGGTGGTCTGGTACAGAGGCTGTGGAGGTAGCAGACGCCGATGCTGGTATGAGAAATTCATGGGGTTTCGGTGCAGGGGTGGAAAACACCCTTCCAGGTGGCACTATTGGCAGAGCAGGTTTTGAGTACGACAGCTCTCCTGTGGTGTCAGCTCTTAACAGAATGAAGTTCACAACAGGTCTAGGATGGGTTCTGGATGATATTACCGTGGATGCCGGGGTTAGCTTCTCTCCTGTGAGATGGGATCAGTATCAGGCTGACGGCCTTCCAACCTTTACATCCGGTGATTCTCTGGTGGTTGAATCAAGCAGAACCGCCTTTACCCTCGGCATAGAGAAGACATTCTAGAAAGGACGGTATGATGCTTAAAAAAACTGCACTGGTACTGTTCCTTCTGGCTTCATCGCTCAGTGCTGAGGTAATCTATCTGAATATTCTTCACACCAACGATATACACGGAGGAATTGCTCCCAGGGAAGCTTCGTTCATGAATCCCGATTTTCCACCGGGTATCGGTGGAGGAGCATGGATTGCCACTTATGTGAACAAAGTGCGGGAAGAGTGCCGGGAGAGCGGGGAATACTGCCTGCTTATAGATGCAGGAGATATTTGGCAGGGAACTCCTGTTGGTAACTACAACTCGGGCGAATTCATGATGGAATGGATGAATTCCATGGATTATGACATGATGACCCTGGGTAACCACGATTTTGATCACGGTGCTGAAAATGCAATAGAAAAATCATTTATGGCTGATTTTCCTGTGATCTGCACTAATTTCACAACAGTGGAAGGTGAAATACCTCTGCCGATAGTGCCCTATATCTTCGAAGATATAGGTGGAATAAATGTGGCTTTCGTGGGAGTTACAACCTCAGACACCTACGGCCTTGTTGACCCTGAATTGCTTGAAGGTTATCTGATTACGCCGGAGCTTGAAGCTGTTCAGAATGTTCTGAACGAGGTACATGATCAGGGGGCTGATGTGGTGGTTCTGGTGTCTCACCTTGGGCAGCCGCCTGACCCGGAGAGATACACTGCCAGGGTATATGATGCCTGGGACAACGGCGAAGAATACACAAAGGATTTTGCCTACAACAGTGCCGAACTCACATGCATGGTTTCAGGCATCGACTTCATCGTAAGTGGCCACACACACGTGGGCCTTCCAGAGCCGTGGGTTAATCCCATTACACACACCATAATTGTTCAGGGTTACGCGAACGGAACCGGTATTGGGCACATCAGGCTTGCTCTAGACACCGAAAGCCGTTCTCTTGTTGGTTACGACCTGCCTGACGGCGAAGAGTACATCAGTTTGATGCACGACAGGTTCTGGCCTGATATGGAGCAGTACGATCTTATCAACGGCTTCAGGGAAATAGCTGAGGCCGGGATGGACGAGGTAATAGGAGAGGCTGTTACCGAGATACCAAGAGGGGGTGCCGAGCATCCTCTTGGAAGAATGATGAGCGATGCTATTCGTGCTGCCACCGACGCCGATGTGGGTCTTCTGAACAGAGGGGGGATAAGGGCAGCCATTCCCAGGGGGCCTATAACTCCTAGAATTATTTTTACATCCATACCGTTTGAAGAGGATCTTTACACTCTGGAGGTAACCGGAGCTGAGTTGCTTGAAATACTGGAAACCGGAATGCAGGGCAGACGAAGAGATATGGAGATATCAGGTTTTACCTGCAACCGAAATCAGGCAGTGGAAGATGGCAGCAAGATAGAAGAACCCATGGTTAACGGCCAGCCGCTGGACAGGGGGGCGGTTTACATTCTGGCAACTACAGGTTACCTTGCCCAGGGGAATGTGGGTTATGACATCATGCTTCAGCACGACGCGAACTATGCCGGGGTTACCCTTCTTCAGGCGGTTACCAACTACATTTCTTCCGCTTCACCCATTCAACCGGACAACACAACAAGAATTATCTGGATTGAAGAGGAAAGGTAAACGGTTGAAGGTCGCGGTTCTTGGTGCTGGGCTGGCAGGCCTCAGTGCTGCTGAGGAGCTGGTTCGGCACGGTCACGAGGTTGTTGTTCTGGAGAAAGAGCCTTGCGTTGGAGGGCTTGCCTCCACAGTAAATAAAGATGGTTTCAAGTACGATCTTGGTCCACACAGGTTTCATACAACCAGCGATGAGATACTGGATTTTGTCCGCTCGCTTCCTGATATAAACTTCCATGAACTGGGCAGAATCAGCAGAATAAGACTTCTCGACAGGTACTTTGACTACCCCCTTGCTTTAAGCAACGTGCTTACAACAATGCCGCTTCACATGGGGCTGGGAATGATGCTGAGTTTTCTAGGAGAGAAGATCAGGGGGTTGTTTGCTCCCCGGGAACAGAGGAGCTTTGAAGGGTGGGTACTCAGCCGTTTTGGCCGTGGTCTGTACGAGTTGTATCTGGCACCTTACAACAGGAAACTCTGGGGCATAGAGTCTTCAACGCTCAGTGCCGACTGGGCCAGCCAGCGGATCACAGTGCCGAGTCTGGCCGGCCTGATCAGAGAAACTGTTTTTCCCTCGAAGGAAACGGTAAGAAGCCTAGTGAGCACTTTTCACTATCCCCGTGGTGGTATAGGGAACATAAGCCACTCCCTTGCATCCCGAATTGCTGAAATGGGTGGATCCGTTCTTGTTTCCACAGAGCCCACAGCTGTACACAGAACAGCTACAGGCTGGCGTTTAGACCTTAGAAACGGCCACCTGGAGTGTGAGAAGATCGTTAATACAATACCGGTAAACAGCTACACGGAACTGCTGGGAGATATTCTTTCCCGGGAAGTGCATGAAGCCGCATCTTCCTTGAAATTCCGAGCTCTTGTTTTTCTCGCAGTTGGTTTGAACGGAGGCATTGAGCCTTCGGACCACTGGATCTACACATCTGAGAATCGTTATTTGTTCAACAGACTGTCTATTCCCCGCAATTTTGATGCCGATGTTCCGTCACAGGTGGTGTTTGAATACAGCTGTCAGCCGGGAGACAGAATTTGGAATATGACGAAGGAGGAGCTGCTTGAGGGTACCGTTCCCGGGGCCGGGCATCTTGGGCTCTTTACTGCCGATATGGTAACAGGTGCCGATGTAAAAAGGGTGTCACACGCATACCCCATTTATGATCTGGGTTATGCTGAAAAGACTGCAGTTGTTCTGGATGCACTTGAAAATATTTCAGGAAGTGTAACCTGCGGCAGGCAGGGACTGTTCCGTTACAACAACATGGATCACTCCATTGAAATGGGAAAGTACGCAGCTCTTGAGATCATGGGAAAAGCTACTGTAAAGAACCATTTCAACTGGGACGGGAACACCTGGGCCGATGGTTAACCTCAGAAAAGTCGGTTCTGGTCTGCTTATCACAATAGGTGCCATTTTTGTTTTCGGAGCTTTTGTAAACCCGCCCTTTATCAGACCTCTTCTGTCACTTACATGCCACAGGTTGCCCAGCCGATCATTCGATTGGGCT